>CAMLMF010000401.1 GCA_946480995.1 uncultured Bdellovibrio sp.
CGCGTACTTGTGCAAAATGAAGAAGCGGCTTTGAAAAATTCAGTCGTTGTTGGTGCGGAAATGCCGACGGCCTTTTTCGCAGAGTTAGCTAGTGGAGAGTCATACGAGTTTGTGACCCTGCCAAACAAGTTAGATCTGATGGATATCTCCGACACAAAAAAGCCCAGCGTTTTGCGGATCGTAGGTTATGACACTCGTCCCGTGGGGCGTTCGATTATATTAAATCCAGATCAATACAGTTCTTTAACTAAGCTTATAGGTTTTGAAGCGACCATCGGCGATCCACGCAAGTTTTGGGCAGCAGCGATCCGCAAAGAAGATCCAAAGATTTTCTTACCTGGTCAAGGCGGAGGCATTTTTAAACAACGTTTCGAGTTGTCGCAAGTTCCACGTATGCAATCCCGCGTGTACTTGCACCGCAATACTCCAAAAGGAACCTACATTGATGGTATTGAGCTCGAGGGACGTAAGCAGCCTTCAGCGCAAATCAGTTCAGAGCAAAATACGGTCCATGTCGATTCGCACGACCCTTCGCGCTTCACTTGGGAATTTAAAGCCACAGAGCGAGGCCAGATCAATCGCGCTTACCTTGATGTGAAATTTGCGGGCAAAAACTATAAGTCTTATTACGAAATTTATAAAGGTTTCCCGCGCGAGATTTCAGGGCGCTTCACGGGTGTTCAGGCTTCTAGCGAATTTATTATTATGGGCGAGGTGGCTTACAATCAGTGGTTCGAAGATATTTTTGGATGGACCAACTATTGGATGTCTCGTCAGCGTTGGGGCATCAGTGCAAAGTTCTTCCAGTCCTTTAACAAACTGAAAGTGGATGCGGCAGGCAACACGGCTCCATTAAGCGTTATGACCGTGGATTTAAAATACCGTTTAACTCCAGGCTTGTGGGGACGTGATGAATCCGTCGGGGCTTTGTTGTCTTACCAAAGTGTGACCTTTGATAAATTAAAAGCACCGATGTTGGGTGTGGGTGCTTTCTGGGCGCGTTCGATGCCGAAAGTGTTTGATGATTTCTTTAACTTGATGCCATTCATGCGCTATCCAAAATGGGTGGACATGGAGTTCATCTATTACGCAAGTTCTATGGATTCAAAGGTCACTTTGAATGCACCGATGTCTTTAAACTTCCACGGAAAAGTTTTGTGGTCAGATCGCTATTTCGGTGAGGCAGGCTTCGGGATGAAACGTTACGGCTTTACTGATTCTTCGCTGAATCAAAAAGCAGAGTTAAATACGTTCTACGGTACTGTCGGTTTAGGGATCAATTTCTAATAAAAAAACGGAGCCCGCAAAGTATTCCTGCGAGCTCCGTATCTTCTGTCCCAGTTCAAATCTTCGATTCTAATCTAGTACGGAATTTCTAATTTAACAGACTTCGTGATCGTTGCTGCCACTTTGCCAGTTTCTTGCAAAGTTCTGGTCACTGTCACATCCAAGAAAATGATTTTTCCTGGTTTGATGTACAGCCACAAATCCCGGGATTTCAGGCCCAGCTCTGTGAAGGCAATGTTCAGCTTGCCATTGACGAACTTACTTTCGTCAACGGTGGCTTCACCAATAGCCACTTTGTCTTTCCATAAGAAGCCGCCCGCGCGGGACAATTTCACGGTGTAAGTGGATTTAACGCCCTCGGTTTTGCGTAAGTCATCAGCCAGGAGCAAGCGAGCCACATCATCAATACCGGAAACGCCTAAAGAGTGAATACGATCAGCATTTTTAAGTTCTTCGACATTGATGAAGCTCTTATTCACAGACACGTTAAAGTTCACCGCCGTCGCAAGACGACGACCTTGGCGCTGCACTTGCAAAAGAACCACAAGTTGCTCGTCACGGCTAAACGCTTTTGCAGGAATCACCAGCGCGGCCTTTTTGTTTGCGTCTAAAATCTCTGAAGCTTTGTAAGTCGCAGTCCACAAAGACTCATTGTTTTTCGTCAACACAGAAAGCTTATAGGCGGTTTCAAGTTGTGGGTGAGCCCCCGCGTCCTTAAACTCCAACGTCGAACTTTCTTTACCCTCATTCAGGCGCACGTCCGTCACAGTTTTTTTACCGAAGTCATCCGCTTTCCAACGTTGAAACAGAACTTCTTTGGTCACGCTAAAACTGAACGTTTTATCTAAAACGATCCCGCTGCGAGTCGCAGAAATCTGCACGATATAATCAACATCCGCAGGCAAGGCCTGAGGCAAAGCAATCAAGACAGAGTCTTTCGTCGCTTTTTCAGAGCTTGTTGTGCCCTCAAACACCGTTGTTTTAGTGTCTTTTTCTAAAATGCGTAAGTTGTACTGAGTTGTGACCCGAGCTTTAATACCAGCATCTTGGATGATCAGCTCATTAAAGATTTCGTTCTTGCCGGAGAGTTCGATTTTCTTAATTAATGATTCACCCAAGTTGCTTTGGTCGTATTTTGGGACCAGAGCCAACTCAATGGTTCCGCTGGCAGCACGAATGTCTTTGCGCGCCACTTTGTAACCATACACAGAATCTAAAACCTCGACAGAAACATCAGGAGATTTTTCAGAGCCAGCCATTGCAAGACGAATGTTTTCAACTTCACCAGGCAACAGTGTTGCGTTGGCCGGGAAGACCACTTGCACATTCATGTTCCAAGTGTGATCGAATTCATCGCGGTAACGAGTCACACAACATTTTGTCACGGTTCTGTAACGAGTCACCGTGCGTGAACGTGCCTCAGAGCGATACTTGGTGACCGTGCGAGTTCTTAATTCAGAGCGGTACTTCGTAACAGTACGGTATTTAGTGACGGTGCGGGATTTTTGTACGGTCTCATAGCCACACACTTCGCGTTGGCGAGGTACACTGTTGCACACTTGACGATCAGAGCAGTCTTCACGGCTCGGGCCTGTCTCACACACTTTGCGAGTTTTACAGATGCGTTCGCCATGGGCGTTCTGTCCACACTCTTCAACCATTTGGCAAACTTGTTCGCCGGGGCGGGGCGCGCACAGACGTTCTTGATGGCATTCTCTTTCATACTCAGTCTCGGTACGGCAGCGGTACTCAGAGTCCGTATAGTATTCAGTGTCTAAGTAAGACTCTTCTTCATTGTAAGGTACATCTTCATAATAGGTTTCTGTGTCTGTATAAGGGACGTCGACATAATATGTTTCTTGCGCCTCATAGGCTTCTTGCTCTTCATAAGAGTCTTGGTAAGGAACGCTCTTATAGATGTCGG
>CAMLMF010000402.1 GCA_946480995.1 uncultured Bdellovibrio sp.
ACGGGTTTTTGTGAAGTCGCCGAATTTGCAGATTCTTGGCGCTTCGAAGGTGTTACGTGTCCATCCGAAATTATGGAATATGACATTGGCAAAGAAGCAAAAAAATGAAATCAAAAACCTTCGACGAGTTTTGGCAAGTTTTCTTGCAAGTGACTTTTCATGAAGGCAACCCCTTAAGATGGAGCCGTCGCGAACAAAAAGCAAAGTGGTGTGTATTCTTAGCGCCGGGCAATCATAGATATTATCCTATATAAACTATTACTATTCTGGTCCCGGGTTCATGCGCCCATAACCGGAGGTACTGATGAAAAAAATTATTTTGGCGAAGGCGTTGTCGACCCGGCAAGTTTCCGCGCCGGGTTCTTCATCGCATTTTAGAGTTAGCTTAGATACTAGCGACACTTAACAAATCTGAAGGTATCAGGCTTTCCACCAATAAGTTCTCCGCTGCTTGTCATACCTTGCAATGAGAAGCTTGCATCCGTGAATTCAATTCTTACGTCGCTGCCATCACCTACGCCTGAAAGATAGGCGTCTAGCGAAGTCTTATTTTCGGTCGTCACGATATTACTAACCATGCCGCCTTCTCTATCCATGCGCGCGGTGCTTTTAATATCCCAAATAATTACTGCCGAACGGTCGTCTACGATGATGCGACCTACGGTGCGGCCTGACTTAGTGTTAAAACACTTATCAAGTTGAATGGCATGAGCTGACTGTGCCAATAGCAATGCGAAGATAATGGCGATTTTTTTCATAAATTTCCTTTTCTAAAAAAATAGATCACGAATTTGTATGCAAAGCGTGCCAAAGGCTTTTTACAGGTAAATATGTCCAAACTCTTGTCAGCGAAATATCTTTTTACTTGAGATATTATCGGGTTAACGAAAAATTGTTGGTAAAGTCCTAAAGTGTCACTCCCAACGCTTTTTCAACTCGGTTGCGCAGAGCCTTGTACTCTTCGGCAGTGGGGTCTTCGCCGAATTTTTGTTTAAACTCGTTAATAGCTAACGAAAAGGCGATTTCTGCCTGCTCTTTTTTTAAGTCGGGCAGATTCGTTTCCAAGAACTCGCGCTGACTTCGCAGGTCTTTGACGATTTTGTCGACGTCATTATTCAAGTTTTGAATATGTTCTTCCCAGGCATTTTCCGCCAATATCACAAACAGGACGCCCATGATGATCGGCTGGTAAAGGCGACGGAAGGTATTGTAGGCTTCAATATTGTCTTGGATTTTTAACTGATGGCGAACGCGATCTTTGTGGGTCATGTAGCCATCGCGGATAACAAAAAAAAGTGTTTCCTCAGAGACCTGTTTGTCGAAATAGCGAGGTAAGAAAATCGGAGCCTTGGCGCGAAAGGCGATATGAAAAGCACCACTGCCCAAGGTGAACAGCTCGCCCTTTTTTGAAAATAACAAAGTCCAGATACGATCGGTGACTTTACTAATTCGACTCACGCGAGTCGGGTCGGATTCGTTTTTCCACACCTCGACAAGTCCTTTACGAAGGATTTGCTCCTTCATGATATTGATATCAGACTCGGTGATTCTTTGTTCCTTGTTCTTTAAGAAGCGCTGATTGACGGTGTCGCGTTGACCAAAAAGGGTTTCACTCAATTCTAAAGCGAAACGCTCCACGGCTTCCGAAGACGCAGCATTTTGTAGGATCGGAGATTTCAGAAGTTTCTGTACAGATTTTTGCCGAGATAACGAAAGGGTTTCGCGGTAGTCATTAAAACTTTTTTCTTGATACAGAAAGTGTGCTGTTTTGCCGTTAAATATTTGTGTCATGACTTCTCCGACGGTGGTCATGAAAACATTCTCACAGCGCATAGCAGAAGCCTTTGCAGTCATTGGACTGCAAAGGCAAAGACTTAGAAAGATTTTTAAAGTCTTTCTAAAGAGCATATTAATTTAAAGCTGCGGCGGCTGTGCGCAGGGATTTTTTAGTAAGGTCGATTTCTTTTAAAACTTGTTCTGCTTGCGAATCTGACATGCCTTTGATCACACTTGCGATATTACCGGCCGTCATGATCAATGCGCCTACAGAAACTAGCTTGCTTTGTTTTTGTGTCATTCCATACATTAACATGGCCGTACCCATTGCTTGGGAAACCTGGGCAATAACCAAATCACGTTTCGTAGCGGATTCATCTTCTTGGTACGAAGCTAAAGATGTTTGTAAAGCATCTAGCTTTGCGTTGAGTTCTGTCAAAAGACCTTTGGTCATCTTGTCATTGCTTTGTGCTAATTCAACAGACACTTGTCCTTTGATTTCGTTGATTTTAGCGTCGACGGCTTCTGAAGAAGCTTTATCTTTACGTACCAGGCTTAGGGCTCCAGAGCCTGAAGAAATCAAACTGCTGCCCATTCCGGCAACACCAATGAAAAGACCTACGATACCGCCACCACCTTCGCCATGACGAGAGTTTGTTGCGAAATAAGCAAATGCAGAAAGACCTAGGCCCGCGGCAGCACCAACGACGGCTGCACCGTTAAGGATATTTCCTTGTTTGTCGCGAGTTTCGATGGCTTTCGCCACTTGATCCAAAGATTGATCCAGCTTTACGAGATCGGCGTGAATTTTTGCAACATTGGATTGGGCTTGGGCAATTGCTTGGTTGCCGATGTCGGCTGTGCGATCAGAGGCTTGAGCAAAGGCGATACTTTGCGCTGACATAATGGATGCAACGGACAATGCAATGACTCTCTTTTTCATAGTATTTTCCCTTTTTTTGCCGACACCAATAGCGGTAACGGTTGAATGTTTGTTGTTTTCATTACGAAAATCGTTCCAAATGGGGGCAGCATTAATGGGGTTTTAGAGTCTTGGCGATGTCGAACTTTGCGGGTGTCGACAAAATTTGCCTGGGAGTTCAGCAGAGGCGTCTCAAAATGAAACACCTTGAAGTGAATTTTTAAAGATCCACTTCAAGGTGCTGCGGCCTTGGGGGAGGGGGAGGGGGAATTAAGGCCTTTGTTCTTGGATATTTGTTTGATGTAATTTTAGGTAGTCCGCGTAAGTGAAGATACGCTGTTCTCTGCGCAACTTCAGATTTTCGTCGGTGATGTCGGAATAATCTTGGGCCAGAAGGCTAGCGCCTAAATCTTTGCCTTTCCATTGCACCGAGCGAGTAAAGAAACGCAAACTGCCCTCACGCAAAGCTGTCAGGCTGGTAAAGCGTGCGGCCGCGATAGA
>CAMLMF010000403.1 GCA_946480995.1 uncultured Bdellovibrio sp.
AACATTTGTAAGACGTAAGTTTGTTTTGATTTAAAGTCTGAAAGTTCACCCATCAACTTCTTTTGAAAGTTGAAAGTACCTTCAATTTTTTTCATCGTATTATAGTGCTCGTAAACGTTCGTCGATACGCCAATTTGAAAGTCGGCTTCCGTAGGTAATTGCGGCGTGATACCGTACTGAACTTTCTGAATCCAGTCCGTCACGATAGGCACTTGACGAGACAAAATATAATATCCCGCTAAAGGACCTTTTTCTAACTTATTTTTAAAGTTTTCACTAAGACCCACGACGCGTTTTTCAGTGGCTCCTGTGCGTTTGTTTGTGAAAGATTCAACTTTGATATTCTGATTATTGGTGATTTCTTGGAACATGTACTGTGCATCCAAAGCGGCACAGTAACCATCAGTTGTGATTTCCATAAGACAAGACATCGAAGAGATAAACTCGCGGTCATTCAGCATACGTAAAGCTTTTACGTATTTTTTATCACGACCAAGATACTGACTCATGTTTTGCACGGCCATAGACATTTGTGAACCCAAGCCTTGGTCACCAGAAGAGGCGAACGAAGAAAGGATTTTCACCATGCCAGCGACAGCACTGGCTCTTTGTGTATCGTCTAAGCAGTTAGCTTCGGCTTCTTGCATCGCAGACAGTGTCGTATTGAATAAAGATAAGCCTGTGCTCGCCGCACGATGTGTACGCTGAGTTAACGCTTCTAATGACTGCTGGGAGCCTTTCATTGATTTAAAGGCTGTCATCGCCGATGTGCTATTTTGTTCGCCCACCATTTGTGACGAAAGCGCCGACTGCGTAATCGTTTTTCCAATTAAAAGCTGCGAAATGTTTTCTTTAAATAAAGCACTGTCACGTGAAAAGGAGCGTAAGGCCATGATCTCTTGTGGAAGTTTTGAAAGTGTTTGGCCTTTGCCATCGGTCGTATCATAAGCTTTGTCAATTTCTTGCAGTTGCCCTTGAATGCCGTCTAAGCCTGAAGCAATGCTTGCTTTTAAAGAGTTACAAGCCGGATTGTCTTTAAGTTTATTGATCACTTGTTTCACGTCTTGTGTGTGCGCCAAAGCAGCGCGCGTCCATACACCTTGTGAGCTACAAGGGCCTGAAAACGAAAAAGGAGAAGCTTCTTGCGCGCTTGCCGTTGTCGTAAGACTTAGCAAAAGTGTCGCCGCACCTAATTTTGTGACCAAAGACCACGTCTTCATGAAGGACTCCCTTTGAAATAAAAAACTTCTACGAACTCTTTTATTTCAATAAAGATGCCGCCATCGTGTTTCAGAATGAGACAATGACCTGCGCGCCAAGCTATGAACTCTATTGCACATTCTCACCTTGAGACAGGTGGTAAACTTTTAAACAACCGCTTAGGTTAGAAAAAGGGACCGAAAAACGTCACAGCGAAAGTTCTTAGGCGATCCCCAGGGTGTGAGGGCGCATTTATTAATAAGAGGACTTGGAATGACCTTTGTAAAGGACTCGAAAGTCTTTCATTTTTTAAGATAGAAAAGAGAAATATTATGCTTAAGTTATCGTGTCTTTTTCTGCTTCCTTTTGTGTTTGCGACCCAGGCCCATGCTTCTGCATTTGATTCTTTGAATGATCAAAAGCTTCAGGAACAAGCGATGAAAATATTAGCTCGCAATGCCTCTGCAATCGACGTTCTGGGTGAAGTGTCAGGCGACGTGCATGCTGATGAAAAACTTGTGACGACTCTGAAAGAAATCGAATCTCACAACGAGGAATTGTTAAATAAGCTCGCCGAGGGCGGGGATATCGAAAACTTAGAGAGTCGCATTATGCAGATCGATACAAAGTGTAAGAAGCAAGAGGGCGAAGCCTCAGCAAACTGTGATCTGCTAATTACCTACCGCCCGTTAGGAGAAAAGAACGTCAATTTCAAAGTCTTCTTAAATGAGACTGGTGACGTTATTGCCATTGATAAGAAGGTGGTTATTTCTCGCGGAGATTGATTTTAAAGCTTGGCTGTAGCTACCTGTGGCAGCAGAGGAAGCGGATCGATAGGTCCGCGGTTCTTGCGGATCTCAAAGTGCAGATGCACCCCTGTTGCGCGACCTGTTCTGCCCATGGCACCAATCACTTCACCTTGGCGAACTTTTTGTCCTTCAGCCACTAAGATCTTGTCGAAGTGAGCATAAAGGGTGGCCCAGCCGCTGCCAGACTCTACCAGAACCATTTTTCCGTAACCTTTGAACTCTCGACCTGCATAGATCACTGTACCAGCCTGAGCAGCCAAGATCGGCGTTCCTTTCGGAGCAGCCAAATCAATGCCCAAATGCGGGCGACGTTTGTTCGGCAAGAACCCACGCGTCATGCGCGCGCGATCTACGGGCCAATCAAAAGTTAAGCTGTTTTCAATAGTCATGGGTTGGTCAGAGGCCGTGTTGCGAGCAATGCTTGATGGAGCCGTCGCCGCACCTGTCGATAAATATTCACGGGAAAGGGGAGTGTGAAAGGTTGTACAGGAGCCAAGGGCTGCTGCCATCACAATGCTTCCGGTAAATTTAACGAGCTGTTTCCATCCTGGTGTCATGCTTTTATTATACTTAATAAGTACATGATTCCAAAGAATTTTCTAAGAAATAGCCCGCCGTAATACGAAAAAACTCTTAATAAATAGGGAACTGCTTGCAAAGCTGTTTAACATCTTCGTGAATGCGCTTTTTCATAGCAGAATCTTCTGGATTATTAAGCACTTGGCTGATCCATTTCGCAATCTGCTTCATTTCTGAAGGGCCCATTCCACGTGTGGTCAAAGCCGGCGTCCCAATACGCACACCACTTGTGACAAACGGCGAGCGTTTTTCATTCGGCACGGTGTTCTTATTCACGGTGATTCCTGCTTCATCCAAAGCGTTTTCAGCGACTTTTCCTGTGATTTCACGATCGCTCAGGTCGACCAAGATCAAGTGATTGTCTGTGCCACCTGTCACTAGCTTAAAGCCTAGCGCCATCATTTCTTCTGCCAGAGCTTTCGCATTTTTCACAACCATATCGATGTGATTTTTGAAATCAGGACGAAGAGCTTCAGAAAATGCCACAGCTTTACCAGCGATCACGTGTTCTAAAGGTCCGCCTTGAATGCCCGGGAAGATGCGCGAGTTCATCGCCTTCGCTTTTTCTTCTGAATTAGTTAAGATCATACCACCGCGCGGACCACGCAA
>CAMLMF010000404.1 GCA_946480995.1 uncultured Bdellovibrio sp.
AGGGCCGCAGATGCACGGGTTGCATCCAGCCACAGCTTCTAGAGATGGAGCCATCAGGCCTAGGATTGCAATACAAAGACTTAAAATATTTTTTTTCATGTTACCTCCGTGGTCCTTAAATTGGCACAAAGCCACAAAAGAGTCTGTTGACAAAAATCAACTCGAGTATGCTATTTAAACAACATGGAAAAATTTGAGATCAGCTCCGAAGACTGTATGATACTTAAGGCATTTAAGGAGGCTTCATCCTTGCGCGAAGCTTCAAGACTTTTGGGTTGCGACCCGGCTGGACTTGCGCGACGTGTGCAGGTTATTTCAAGCCAATATGGATTCTTACAAAAAATTGAAAATCGCTGGCATCTGACCTCCCGGGGAGTGGATTTGGTCGCCTGGGCTGAGGCTTCGATACAAAGCCAGAAAAAAGTTTTACAAGCCAACTCATCTCTGCGCATTGGTGCGCCGAACTGGTTCTGTGAAGAATTCTTAATCCCTCGAGCTCATCAGTTTGCAAAGTATTTTGAATCAAAAGCGGTCATCGACTTTTCGACTCCGCCTCAAGGTTTTGAGCGCGCGTTGATTGAAGGCAGTGTGGATTTCGTCATTGCTTGTCATCCTCCAGAAACCCCAGAGATCGAACATAAAAAACTCTTTGATGAAGAGTGGGTGGTGATCGCTCCGCCACATTGGAAGTCCAAATCCAAAGATTCACTGAGTGAAATTTTAAAAATGCCCTTTGTGCGTCACACGGCTATTAACTTGGATCTTTTTATTCCAGAAGCAGAAAATGTCGTCGAGGCTGCGACAAAGACCGACAATCTGATCGGGATTCGTGCGGCGGTGGCGGCGGGGTTGGGTTGGAGTATTGTTCCAAAGATTTTAGTATCAAGTTTTTTACACGATAAGAAAGTTTCTGTGTGGCCATACAATTTGAGGGTGCAAGATCGAAAGGTTTGCATCTGGTGGCTAAGAAACAGATTTGAGCTAAAACGACAGTCCGCAAAAATTGCGAACTGGGTTTTAAGTTGAGGTCTTTCTGTTTTTAGAGTTCTTGCCAGCGCCCCATGACCCGGCTATAGAAAGGGCTATTGGGGGGAATTATGAAGTTATTTTTGAGTCTTTTGCCGTGTCTTTTTGTTTCGTCCGTTTCATTTGCAACGACGGATGCCAAACCTTCTTATCAGTGCGTTTGTTTTCAGAACGTTCCGTTTGAAGGTTACATCATTTATGTGGTTGAAAAGTTTCAAGGCAAACAGTCTTGGTTGACGCTAGAAGCTGCGCCAACAAATTACGATACAGACGCGCAGTGTAATTCGGCGATCCTTGCGGACAAAACATGTGAAGAGTTGGCAAAGCTGTAACTTCAGGGATAAAAAAATCGCTGACCTTGCGGGACAGCGATTTTTAAACACCTTTTTAATCGAGCCAACTATTCAGAATAGCCGACAGTTAACACCAAGGCTTCTTTTGTGTTTGTATCAAACACCACGACCACTGAGTGAGATGCGTGGAACTCTTCCTCTGATGATTTGCCCCAGAATAATTTGATATTTCTGTGACCCAAAATATCTGATTGTAATGGTTGAATGAGGTGGCCGATCCCAGAGAGGTCTGGGGTGCTGTAGCCATCACCTGTCATCAATGACTCTGCGATGTCGTAGGCCAAGTTCTTTTTGTTGCTACCTGTAACCACAGCCTCTTGCAAATCCGCGCCGGTCATTTTTTCTGCGTACTTTTTAAGGTCCTTGATGCTATTAAGACCACGGATGTCGCAAGCGGCGGAGTACACGTCTGTCGCTTTGATCTGGGCGGTCTCGTAACCCTTTGCCAATTGAATCAATTGTAGTGAAGCCAAATGGCTTAGGTCTTTTGTTGGAGCTGCCGCGTAACTCTGCATGGTTAAAAGTAAAGCGGCGATAATCTTTTTAATCATAAAAAATCCTTGTTAGGTTGTTGGTCGCGCCGTTATCTACAAGGATCTTGAATAAATGAACAATGCATAAAATGAATATTGTTATTCTGGCGAAACCTTAATGAAGGTTCTTAAAATACGCCTCGTGATAGATGTCCATGTCTTTGCTATATTTGTTGAATTCTTCCAGGAAGTTCTCGGGCAGTCGGTTTTTGCGAATCGCTAAGCCGTAGCGACTGATGGTGATGGGCTTAGGATTAATCTGCAAGACGTCTTTAAACTCCGCCAAGGCTTTGTTTGTTTTTAATTCATACGCAAATGTGGTGAGGTCAGTAAAAATAAAATCCACACGTCGAGTCGCTAAAAGACGGATGTTATTTTCTTGCAAAGATGTCGTGGTCACTTTTAGTTTTCCAGATTCCACCAATGCTTTGATTTCGTCGCGGTATTCAACTCCTTGGACATTGCCTGCTCTGTACGCCGCTAGATCTTCGATCTTTTTCCACTGAATGGGATTGTCTTTGCGTTCAGCCAGTCCCCAGCGGGCGCTATAGAAAGGTTCCGAGTACAAAAAGTCATCGGGATTTTCTTTTGAGATGTATGGCACGTAACCATCGATTGTTGGATCTTTCGCGGCCTTAGATTTAGCTCGCGGCCACGAATCTAAGATCGTCACTTTGAAATCATAATTCATTTTCTTAAAGATAATTTTAAGAGCATAGATTAATGCTCCCTGGTCCGGCAATTTCGGGTCCATAAATGGCGAGGCCTCGTGCGTGACAAGGTGAATGCGCTTTTTTGGAGGGCTGGTCATTCCTTGAACTGAAAAAAGAAGTAAGAGTGCTATCAAAGCGAAATTTAGGATTCTCACAAATTGCCTCCCATGCGAGTTATTGACTTAAGCAAGGAACTTGAAAAAGGCATGTTAAAAGAATGTTAAAAGAAAAAATACCCGTGTCGTTCTGTTTGTCTAGACCAAGTGCGAGTAGGTAAAAGAAAACTAATGAATCTTAGCCGTCCTCTTATAAACTAAAAATATACCAATACAGAGGGGTTCATTCTATGAAGAAAAGCATTCTTGTGGCAGCTCTTGCGATGTTGCTGGGTAATCCAACTTTCGCGGCTGATAATGGTAAAGAACTTGATGCTAAATTGGCCTCACTCAATGTTAAGAACAATCAATTCGCGCAAGACCTCTCAGCGTTACGTAAGCAGCAAGAAGAAGCTGGAGCCAAAGCTAGTGCACTTCGCAAAGAATTTAAAATGGCAGAACAACAAT
>CAMLMF010000405.1 GCA_946480995.1 uncultured Bdellovibrio sp.
TGCTGCCAGAATCCGGAGGTCCACCGTTGGCGTCGAATTTAACAGCGCCTGCGAAATACTCTCTGAACATTTTTCTTTTGTCTTCCATCGAGTCATTTTCGTCGAAGCCCTCAAAGAGATAGTCCATGTTCTTTTTGCCCGAAGAAAACATCCCATTCTTAAAGCCAAAATGTTCGGCGACTTTGTCGTAAGCCTTGTCGCTGGGACGAACGGGGCGAGTGATGAACGGATACAGTTCATTCCAAGTTCCTGCCGGCATGTCGACCATGTTTTTAGAGATTTTCTCTTTACCCTTGAAGCTGTCGCAATAGCTGTAGTCTTGCAGTTTTTGAATGACTCTTTTTTGTAAGGTCTGTCTGCCTTCTTCTGAAGCCGGACTGCCTTTGCCATCATGGGTAAGATTGCTTTCGCGAGATTTCAATGCCAGCAAAGCCAACCATTTGTGGGATGGATCTTTGCCAGAAAACTTCGTGATGCCGCAAGCAACGCACTCGAGGCCGGCTAATTCAATGCTCTTATTAGTTTCGCAGCTGAAAGGGTCGTAACCTTTTTCTTCCTGCGCAAAGCTCACCGTTGCAGTTAACAACAACGTCGTTACTAAAAGATGTTTGAAATTTTTCATCCTAAAACTCCCGGGTCTTCACCCAGGTTAGTTTATCGGCTAAAAATCAGATTTCTTGAATAAAGGACGAAGGTCCAGGTTGATCTCGGCAATCTTTGGTTCTGGGAATTCCGGACCGCGATGGATCACGCATAAGACGGTTGAAATTTCTGCGCCCAAAGATCTGAGGTCCGCCGTAGAAAGCACAACTTGCCCGCCAGTTGTGACCACGTCTTCGATGATGCAAACTTTTTTGCCTTTGATTTCTAAGCCTTCAGCAAATTTACAAGTGCCATAGTCTTTGGCCTTCTTGCGCACGAACACGCACGGAATGCCAGTTTCAAGCGACAAGGCTGTTGCGACGGGAATGCCACCCATTTCAAGGCCAGCAAGAATTTCGGTGCCAACAGGAATCAAGGGGGCCATTTGTTTGGCGATTTCACGCAACAAAGTCGGTTGCGCTTCGAAGCGGTATTTATCAAAGTATTCGTGGGAAACTTGGCCGGAACGCAATTTGAATTCACCCGTTAAATGGGCGATGTCGTAAATCTTTTTAGCCAATTCCGCTTTTGTCATAAGTCCCCCGATACGGGGATCATAGAGTCTATTTCAGGCTTTCTTCAAGCCAGTTTTTAAATGATTCGTTGATTCCTAGGACGGGCAGAGTCATTACGCAGGGCACTTCGTAAGGATGCAGCTCTTGCACACGATTTGTGATTCGATTTTGTGCATCAGAGGTTTTCAAAGTCTTTAACAGCAGTATATATTCAGAGCTTGCTTCGATTTTTCCCTGCCACCAATACATCGATTCCATGCCCGGAATGATATTCGCGCAACCCACGATTTTTTCTTCTAGCAGTGTACGCGCGATTTTTTCGGCGGTGGCTTTGTCGGGACAAGGGACATAGAACAGCAGCATGGCTTAGCTCTTACGCAGTTTTTGTTTGCGCAGTTGCCATTGCTCTAAGGCGAACTTACGCATGTCTTCAACATTGTCCAGCTCGTCAACGATTTCAACTCCAAGTAAAGTTTCCACGGCGTCTTCTAAGCTCACTAGCCCCGCAACGATACCGTACTCGTCGACAGCTAAAGCCATGTGCTCTTTTTCTTTGATAAAGAAATCTAGCACCTGGGACACGGTCATGCGTTCCGGGATGCTGGAAATTGGTGTGACCATATCGCCGATTAATTTATCGTGTTGGTCATTGGATAAAGCTTCGTGAATCTTAAAACGGAAGGTCATACCGACGATATTATCCAGACTTCCTGAATAAACCGGGATGCGCGAAAAGCGTAAAGGTTTGTGCTTGTTAAAAACCTCTTCCACCGTCAGGTCTTTATCTAAAGCAAAGAACACGGAACGTGGGGTCATAATATCTGACACGTAAATCTTATCGAGCATCAAAAGATTTTTAATGATGTTCGACTCTTTACCTTTGAGTGCGCCTTCTTCAACTCCGATTTCGGCGGTCATCAGAATTTCTTCGCGGGTCACTTCAGGATCTTCCGAAGTGCGCGCAAAAAGTTTACCTAACCATTCAGACATAATCACCAGCGGGTACAGCAAGATGATCATCAGTTGGATGGCGTAAGCTGAAAAGGGCAATAAAGCTTTCCAGTGCGCGGCACCGATGGACTTCGGAATGATTTCTGACAAAACCAAGATAAGGAATGTCAGAACAAACGAAGCCACGGTTACAGCATCTTGGCCAAATTGCACTTGAATTTGGTAAGCGATCGCGGCTGAACCTAAGGTGTGCGAAACGGTGTTCAAGGTCAGGATGGCTGAAATCGGGCGGTCGATATTTTCTTTTAAGTGCTCTAGCAATTTAGCGCTGCGGCTGTTTTCTTTCGCCATCACGCCGATGTAAGCTGAGGTCGAAGTTAAAAGTACTGCTTCCAGCAAAGAGCACAGAAACGAAATACCAATCGTGGATAAAAAGAGGACGATAATTATTGTCATAAATTGTGGTGAAAATCTGCGAAGTTAAAATGAGCCAAAGTTGGCCTGTCATATTCCATAGGTGCAATCAGTGTAACACGGACAGGAAGGGCGCTGTCTATAACGCAAGAGGTAAGGGTCCTGTTTGTTATCACTGCCTAAGGTGTTTGCATATTTACAGGATGCGGAGCCTCTTGTTTTGACGAAGGACGAGGTCGGTCTATAGACTTTCGTAATGCAAAAGGAGCCTTTATGAAATCCACAGGCAAAATTCGGTTCGGATTATTAATGTTATCTTTTCTCGCTAGTCTTGGTGCTCGCGCTTCAATTAAATCAGAAGTCGTAGAGTACAAAGACGGCAATACTGTTCTTGAAGGCTTTATGGTTTACGACGATGCCAAGATGGGGCCACGCCCTGTGGTCCTGATTGTCCATCAGTGGATGGGCTTGGGAGAGCACGAAAAAAACAGTGCTCAACGTTTGGCCGAACAAGGTTATTTAGCCTTCGCCATTGACGTTTATGGCAAGGGTGTTCGTCCCACGGATCCTGCAGAGGCGGGCAAACTTGCGGGGCAATACAAATCAGACATAAAGCTTTTGCGCCAACGTGAAAAAGCGGCTTTAGATTTTATTGCCA
>CAMLMF010000406.1 GCA_946480995.1 uncultured Bdellovibrio sp.
AACGCCTGTGTTTAAACTAAATGACGCAGCGTAAGTCCCACTAAGAACACACAACCTTTTTGTGGTACAGTGCTGACCTATGGAGTTTGGGAAGCTTGCCAGCATTGAAGATGTGAAATGGGATTTACCTGCCGATGTACCTTCGTCGCTGGAATTCTTACGCGGCATTTCGGGCGGACAGACAGCCTCCCTTGCCGCACAATTTTACATTGGCACTCCGGCTTGGGGACACAAAGAGTGGATCGGCAAAATTTATCCAGCAAAAACCAAGGCCGCAGATTTTTTAAAATTCTATGCACAGAATTTTAATACGATTGAACTGAATACTTCGCACTATCGCATTCCTTCTGCGGAACAAGTTATCAAGTGGCAAGAACAAGTGGGCTCGGGATTTTTATTTTGTCCGAAAGTTTTTCAAGGAATTTCCCACTCCCCTGGCGGACTTTTAGATAAAGCTCTTTTAACAGAGTGGTTTCGCTTTCTAAAAGATCTTGGCGATTATCGCGGGCCTTGTTTTATTCAGTTTCCTCCGCACTTTGATTACGGGCGGAAGGCCGAGCTGTTTCATTTTCTGCAGCAGTGGCCAAAAGAGTTTGAACTTGCTTTGGAGTTCCGTCATCCCAGCTGGTTTGCTAAGGGAAGTATTCTGCCCGCTTTAGAAAAGTATCTGCAAAGCCAGCGCATTGGCTTAGTCATTACTGACGTCGCCGGACGCCGCGATGTTTTGCACACTTCGATTGCAAGTGATTTTGTTATGCTTCGCCTGATTGGCAACAACCTGCATCCTTCAGATTACACCCGCGCCCAAGCTTGGGCAGAACGCTTGAATGCGTGGAGTTCTATAGGACTTCGCCGCGTGTTTTATTTTGTGCATGAGCCGGACGACGAAAAAGCCCCCGAGATGGCGCAAGCCGTGATCCGCGGGTTGAATGAAGAAGCCGGCGCTGACTTAGAGCCTTTGAAGTGGATGAGTTAAGCAGCCACGCTCGAGCAGAGTCGCTATTAAAGCACCTAGATCTTATCTTAGGTCCAGTGCCAATACACATGTTTCCAGAATAAAATGAAGATATGCATTCAATTATCTTTCTTTCGCTTTTATTAGTTTCATCAACTGTTCTTGCTGCCAATAGTTCTGCATGTTTCAGTCGCAGGTACTCCGAGTTGGACTTAAAAAATTGGCGTGAAGAATTGAATTGCCGCGAACTGAAGGTTGGTGAGAAAAGATTCTACGACAAAACTCTTTTCGATTCACCGACCTCTGTTCCGGCAAGCTATGTTCTAACGAAAACTGCTGAAAAAAAATATCAAGTCGACATTGCCCTGAATGTCCACGAAGAGGGCTTCGCTGGGCTGAAAAGTTCTTTTGGTTTTCCACCCAATACGACAGAGCTGGAAATGCGAGAAAAAATTGCTGCTTCCACGAAGGACTCTAACAAGATTCTAAAAGGTCCCAATGGAGAAGAAATACTTCTAAACCCTGTCCTAAAAAAAGAAAATCGAAACATTTGGCACTGGGGTTTAAGCAGTTTAGTCAGTGTCGATAAGAATCCAGATTTCCGTTCGCATTCTAGAGCTTACGAGAAAGACATCGATTGCCCAGCCATCATTCACGAACTTTTGCACCTTTTAGGGTTGGTCGATGAATACCAAGAAAAATGGGATACACATCCTCGCGCAAAAAAAGGCACGCTTAAAGACTGCAGAGTCCTAGGTCCCAAAAATTCTATTATGAGTAACCATCTTGAGGCTATCGCTTCGTTAGGCCAAGATCGTTCCCAACGTTACGTGCATTCAGTGCAGAGCTGCTTTGAAACTGCTTTTGGAGATTGGACCAACTATTGCCAAACCGACGAAGTTCTATCAAACATAGAAGACCCCAAGGCTTTCCTAAAGGAGCATACGCAAACGAAAGGCTATAAAGTAGGAAGCCCTGTCACTGTTTCAAGAAATTTATTAAGTAAAGATCCACAGTCCGTTTCTACGCGCTTAACAAACTTCAGATCTGAAGTATTAATATCGAAAAATGTAACTCCAAAAACCTTGAAAGACAGTGTTCTAGAGCCTGCCCACTTTAGAGCAATCATTTATCCTGGCTGCGAGAAAAAGAATTCAGTTTATTATAAATGTGCTATGCTATCGCGAAAAACATCCTGGAACGAAGATAAAGTTTTTGGCATTACGATCTCAAAAGAAACAGACTGCAATGTACCCCAGGAATGTCAAACCGGAGACTGGCTGAAGTAGTTTCAAAGCCTGAAGCTGCTTGAAACCTATAAAAAAGGGAGCCATGAGGCTCCCTTTTTTTGCGAACAAACCCTGTTCCTTTTCGGTACGAAAAGAAGCAGGTACCTATTCTTCGTCTTCGACTTCTTTGAGGTCGTCGAGGGCTTTGGTATCTTGTTTTGATTTGTTTGGATGAAGCTTTTCGTAGTCTTTGATTTTCATTGGGTCAGGACCCAACATCAAAAACATGTTTTTGCCTTCCATTTTTGGTTGGGATTCGATCATCGCCAAGTCGTTAACGAAAGCGATCGCTTTTTGCATCACTTCCATGCCTAGCTCTTGATGGGCCATTTCACGTCCCATAAAGCGCAAGCTGACTTTAACTTTGTCTCCGTCCAACAAGAAACGGCGGGCATGATTCATCTTAGTTTCGAAATCATGTTGATCCGTGCGTGGGCGCATTTGAATTTCTTTGATCGTCACAACAGTTTGTTTTTTACGAGCCGCTGTGGCTTTCTTTTTATTCTCGTACTTCCACTTGCCGTAATCCATGATTTTGCAAGTTGGTGGACTTGCCGTTGGAGCTACTTCGAGAAGATCAAGACCTCTGTCTTCAGCAATACGCAAAGCTTCAGGGACAGTCATTACTCCCAACATGTTACCTTCATCGTCGATAACACGAATTTGCTGAGCACGAATCTCGCGATTTACTCGCAATGAATCTTTTGAGTCTTTCTTGTGGTTGCGGTCAAAGCGACTGCCACCTCTATTGCCTTCGAACTTGCTAATGGGAACCTCCACAGCCTAAAGCTGATTCTCGTTTGTCGATGCGGTCTTCGCAAGTGAAGACTGCAACTGTCTTGTACTTATATCGTCTGTTATCAATTTCAGCAACTGGTCTACAGTCAGACCTTTGTGCTCAGAACCATCACGTAAAC
>CAMLMF010000407.1 GCA_946480995.1 uncultured Bdellovibrio sp.
ACTTTTGCTGGACTCAGTTGGTCGCAGGAAAGGCCTTCGACCAGCGAATCTTGTGGTACGAGGGGGCCATTATCTGCGGCGTAAAGAGGTTCCATCCCTGAAAACATCAATAAACACAGAAGCAAAAATTTTATTGTCATACTAAGGTCTAGTCCACGCAAGAAATCATCCTCAGTCAAGGCCAATTCGATTACGATATTAATTAAGCGTCAAATAGCAAAGGCATGGGGACCGAGCACGTTGTTCAGGTTCATGCTGAAAAGACTCAACAGTATGAGGTCATAAAATATGAAATGGAATTTGCATCCTGCTTCTTTACTTAAAAGTATCGCAGCAAGTGTTTCTGTGTTCACGATGTGTATTGCTCCCGTAGCTCAAGGTGCGGCGGCAGCTTCGAATAAGCAATTGATTAATCAATACTTAAAAGACACAGGCATTTCCACAAAGAAAATGACCGTGGGACAATACTGGGCTTCGGTTCGTCACGTGTATCCAGCAAAATTGCAAAAGCAATTAGACGGTTGGGTGGCGCAGAATAAAGATCAGATGATGCCAAAGATTGAAGCGACAACGTTCAAAGGTGCCGATGGCGTTGAACAAGTGCGTTTGACTTTAAGTCGTGATGGACAAGCCTACAATATTACTTTCACGGGGAACGATGAATTCCCAGTGAAAGTGAATGGTGTGGCTTTATCGAGTAAAGAAATGCTGAACTATAACAACTTCGACGCTGTGGCGAACAAGTTAGTAGAACAAGATCCGACAATTAAAAAAGCTTATGGCGGCAGCGGCGGTTTCTCGAAACTAATTCTTCCTAATAAGCCAGTTATGGGAATGGCTGAATTTAAAAAACTTTCGCCAAGACAACG
Source organism: uncultured Bdellovibrio sp. (assembly GCA_946480995.1). Next base: position 870 of record CAMLMF010000407.1, read on the forward strand.
TGCAGAGTATTTAATCCGTCTGCGTTTGGCGATGGAATCTGCCGAAAAGGTTTTGCAAGCTCGATATGCAAAGCGCGCTTCCGTTGAATTAGAAAATAAATACGAATATGCACTGAATGCGATGTTCGGAGATTTCGCTATTGCTAAAGATTCTGGTGTAAAGGCAAGACAAGGTGATCCTTGTATTATCGCGGGTTATATTTCAACTCTGGGCGCAGATCTTTCGTGCGGAAGTGAACTTAAAGGTCGTGCGTTGAATAAAAATCTTCGCGATCAGATGGCTAAAACGGGTGTAAGCTGCGGCAACTCAGGTGTTCCGTGTAATCCATTAGTTTACGGTTTTGATGGTTCAAGTGCGTATTGTGTTCCTCAATCCAAAGTGCGCTTTGCGACTCGTGAATGTAATTCTCAATCAAAATTGAGAAAAGAAGATCCGAAGCTTTTTTCTGAGGACAAAAAACGTATTATCGAAAGTTACTTAAAAAATACAGGCGATAAAAAACAAGTCGATTTAGAGTTGAACGCCGAAGGTAAAATTAAAAAGGACCAAGAAGGTATCGTTGCTCCATTTATCAACGGTCTAGAGGATCTTATTGCGCAAGCTAAAGAAGAATGTCAGACCACTTCAGTAAAAGACAGAACGGATCAGGTTGTAGCTTGTGAAGAACTGCAAAAACGTTTGTTCTCGTTAAAATCTTTTGAAAATCGTCCAGAGCCACCAGCTCCTCCGACTCCGTTGCCAAATCCTCCGACACAAACTTGTGAGGAAGTAAAACCTGGTTCGGCGAAAGATGAAAAAGGCAATTGCACTTGTGAAGCCACTGGCAATCCGAATATGCGCGAAGAAGGTGGAAAATGCGTGATGATCCCAGCCGTTGTGGTTGTGGCTGAAGACGGTGGTAATTTGCCACAAGGTGAAGCTCCGCAAAAAGAAAAAGAGAAAGATGATTGTCGTTCAAAAGGTGGCAGCTTCTGGCAATGTAACAGCGCTTGGCTTCTTCCGTTAGGTTTGTTCGGCCTTGGTGTCGGTCTTTGGTGGTTGATCAGAGACAGAAATAAACCGCCGGGTGCGTATACTCCTCCAGCGCCGGTGCCAGAACCATCACCATCTCCGACGGCGACAACACCTCCGGTAACGCCGCCACCGACGGCTCCATGTCCGTCACCTAACACATGGGTCAATGGTGTGTGTACTCCTCCGACTGTAGTCCCACCTCCAGCCATCACATCTGAAGGCGGAAGCAAAGTGGAAACACCGGGACGGGTTAACGGCGTCCGCTAAGCGAGTCGCCGTTAAAGGATCGAATGGAAATCGACCAAAGAAAAACTGATGATATAAATCCGCAGCGGGCTCCTCTGGAAAGAGAAGCCCCTGTGCCGTTAAGGGGACCAGCGCCGACAGAGCGCGTACCAGAAACCCCAGCGACACCCAAAGAAGATTTTTTTCGCAGTCGGGTCGGTGCAAAGTTTGATCAAAATACCGGTTTTAATGGTGGGCCGTCAGCGCGTCGCAAGGGTTATAAGTTAGCTTTATGGTCTTGCCTTGCTTCGTTCATTGATTTGTTGGTGTTGATATCGGCAAGCAGCTTTTTTCTGTTCGCCTTTTCCTTGATCATGAAAACGTCGATTGCTTCGATTGTAGGGATTTTGGGACATAACAAAAGCCAGATGCAATTTTTTGCAGAGATCTTTTTCGTTTTCGGTTGGATCTATATGGTGGCTGTTCGCTATGTGATGGGTTCAACCATTGGCGAATGGACGTGCGAGTTGCGCCTTGGACAGCCGCACGAGCGCCTTAAAACAAGCTATCTCTTAAGAGTCGCCCTGCGCAGCACAATCATCTTGTGCACGGGGATCGTGACGCTGCCGGTTTTATCTTTGCTTTTAGGTAAAGACATTCCTGGAGTCCTTTCCGGACTGCGTTTATTTTCTTTGAAGTAAGCTTAAGACTTCATAGTGTGCTGTTTGTGGAAACTGATCCACGATTCGCGTTTTTTTAATTTCATATCCACAATCGCGCAGACGCGCGAAATCTTCGACCATGGATTCTGGAAAGCACGACATATAAATAAAAAACTGGGGACGCTGTTCTGCGCTCAAAGTTTCTAAGGGATTTAAAAAGTTCATCAGGCCTGAGCGTGGCGGGTTCGCTAAGATGCCATCGAACAAAGAAAAATCTTGAGTGAGTTTCTTTTGAAAATCTCCGCGATGAATTGTGATTTTATCACGCAACGATTGTAAATCCCCGGGCAAGTTTTCTAAAGATCTGTGCAAGCCTTGTACAGACAGC
>CAMLMF010000408.1 GCA_946480995.1 uncultured Bdellovibrio sp.
TTAAGATCACCGCCGGTTTGCCGTTAACGCTGCCGTCGCCACGTTTGATTTGTGCGCCGATTTTTACTTCGGCGATGTCTTTTACCAAGACGGGGCGACCTAAGTGCATGCCGACCACCGTGTTGCGGATGTCGTCTTCGGAACGGATCGTGCCAATGTTGCGTATTAAGAGTTCTTTTTTATCAAGATCAATATAGCCACCGGTGGTGTTCGTACTGATTTTTGATAAAGCACTTTCAATATCGGCCAGCGGTAATTGTGTCTTTTGAATTTTTTCAGCCGATAATAAAACTTGGTATTGCTTTACACCACCACCAATGGCGATGACTTGTGCGACACCAGGAATCGCGAGTAAGCGGGGACGTAAAGTCCAATCGGCCAAAGTTCTTAACTCGAGCGGACTGACTTTGCCTTCGGGGGCTGAAAGACCCACCAGCTGAATTTCCCCCATCAAAGAAGAAATCGGCCCCATCACCGGCGTGACACCGCGAGGAAGTTTGTCTTTTGCGAGTTGCAGTTTTTCTGACACCAACTGGCGATTGCGGTAAATGTCTGTGTCCCAGGCAAACTCGACATAGATCACGGACAGACCGATACCCGTAGAAGAGCGGACTCTTTCAACTCCGGGCAGGCCGTTTAAGACAGTTTCTAGTGGTAGTGTCACCAAGGTTTCTACTTCTTCAGGAGCCATGCCTGTCGCTTCAGTAAGAATATTCACGGTGGGACGATTTAAGTCAGGAAAGACATCGACAGGCATTTTGGTAACGGTGAACAGTCCATACACCGTGATCAACACACTCACCGCAATAACGAAAAGTCTGTTAGTCAGAGAAAAACGAATGATTTGATCTAACATGGGGGCTCCTTCAGGGGCGCACTTACAAACTAGTGGTGATTACCGTGTCCATCATCAGACTTAATGAGCTTTAAGGGAAGTTCATAAGTGGCTTCATTGCCTTTTTGTCCCTCACGCTGAGTGCGTAAAACGATTTGTCCTTTTTTGGTAAGATCTGTAGCTGCAGGAAAGACGCACTCAAAGTAAGTAACTTGCATTTGGCATTTTACCGAAGCCTTTTGTTGCGGCAAATGCACGGCTTCTACGGACGAGTTTTTTACTGTTGGATTTTTCCAGTCCATATCTAAGAGATATACTTTGAGCTTATTTTTCCCGTCTAAGACTAGCTCTGTATGATAGGCGCCAGGCATGCGCACATATCCCCCATTGGGGCCGAAGCGATCTTCACCGTGGGCCAGGGCATTTAAAGAGGTCAAAAAGCTTAAAGCCAATATAAGTAATTTCATAGAAAGTCCTTTGCCGTTATTTATCTCTTTTGTATTAGGAGCCAGGGCTTGGCCTTGTGACAAAGGGGGTGTTTTTTCTTTAAATCGCTAATAATGGGCCTTGAATGGCCGTCCCAATCTAGCACCCGTGGGTGAACAAAGTTTCGACAAAAAAATAAACATCTTTTGAGAGTTTAAGAAAGCGTCAAAACTTTAGTGAGAGTACCCATTCATGATGATTCACTGCCCCTAAAAAAGTTGAGGAACTTGTTGGTTGGATGAATGATTGATGTATGCAAAGAGCAGGAGTCGCCATGAACAAAAGGATTTTGTTAATACTAGGAATATGCGCGCTGTCCGCAAGTTGTTCGAAAACGCCACAAGCGGAGAGTACGACAGAGCTGCAAAGCTCCAACTCAAGCATGAGTTGTAAACCCGGGTCTCAAAAGGTCAGCACCAATGACCTTGAAATTGAGGGACCTTCTGTTGGTAACGCTGGTCAATCCGTCAGTTATAAACTGAATGAGCAATTGGCTTGTGATAGCACCCAGGAAGTGGTGTGGAAAGCCGCTGGCGGCGCAGCTCAAGTAGGAGCTGCGGTGACGTCAGTCTATAAGAAAGCGGGAACTTACGTATTAACTGCGAAAGTTCAAGACTCTGCAACAAGTACGACTTCACAAGAGCTGTCTTATAAAACAGTGGTGGCTTCAGATTCTATCGTGATCTCAGCTCCACAAGTAGGCGTTGCTGGTCAACCGATCACGGTTGAATTGGCAGTGCCAAGCAATATTACGTTGTTAGAAGCTTATTGGACATTCGGTGACGGATCAGCTTCCGTACTTGATAAGGGTCCATTGCAACACACGTATGCGAATCCAGGAACATATACATTGAAAGTCGTTGCTGTGGGTAATCCCGGTGGCGAAAAAATGTTAACGCAAACTATTACGATCACAGAACCTGACGATGTTGTGTGCAGTGCTGCGGCGGCGATCTCTGGTCCTGCGGAAGCAAAAGTTTCTGAGTCTGTGACTTTGTCATTATATATGCCGCAATGTTTGGCTGACCAAGTGGGTGCCGTTCGTTGGGACTTTGGTGACAGTGCCGTGGCTTCGGGTCAAACGGTGCAACATGCTTATGCAGCAAAAGGCGTTTACGAAGTGACTGCGGTTCTTTATAAAGGTGATTCAAGCCAAGTGCTGTTCACTTTAAAACACTCTGTCAATGTGACAGAAGGTGTTGTTGTTCCAGAACCTGAACCAGAGCAGCCAGGTCCGTTGTCTTGTTCGACACGTGATCAAATCCGTGAATCCCATGGCGAGTTATATTCTGAAACTGTGTCTTGTGGATTGAATGGTTCAAAAGATATGTCGTACCGCGACCTGATCAAAGAGCAATGTCAAATCGTGGCAGAGCGTTTGAAATGGGTAGAGATTTCTCGCACGAAAGAATTAACGAATGAAGGTGCTTGCCAAGGTCAATCTTGTAAACTTCCAGATGGAAGCGTACTAGCTGACGGCGGATCTAAAGTTCTTTATTCAACACAATTGCCAGCGGGTTCATGTGCTTCAGTCAGTGCAACTCGTGTCTGCCAAAATGGTGTGTTGTCAGGTTCAGATAACTTCAATCAATTAATTTGTAATAGTGGTTGTGGTGACTTCGGTTCCCATGGCACGGTTAAAACAGGCATTGTAACGGGTGAAGTGAAAGAAGCTTTGCAATGTTCTTTCGGTGAAGAAGGTTTCTTCAATCTGTTCAACGAAGTTTCTGATCAAGCTTGTAAAGACGGCCAGATCGTAAACTCGAATACTCGCAAGGGTTCGATTAAAACTGCGGGTGCTTGCCCAGTTTACAACTATGTAC
>CAMLMF010000409.1 GCA_946480995.1 uncultured Bdellovibrio sp.
GACAAGGGATTGTGGCGAAGTTCCGTTGTATCATCGCTGAGTTTATTTTTTAGATATTTTTTAATTGCAGCAGGCGAAATCGGAAAGCCACGGAAGCTTGACGGACCCCAGGCAAACTTCACCCAAACAAAACGAAACAGAACTAAAGCAACAGCGGTATAGCCGACCCATTGATGAGGATCATCGCCTTCTTCAAGCACAAATAAATTTAAGATCACACAAAGGGCTAAGGCCCAATGTGTGATCCGTGTTGGTACATCCCATTTGGAAAGGGATCTGAGGCTCATTATTTGCGAACTTCTTTGACAATAGAGCCATCAACTGGGTTGTGGTAAATTTCAACTTTTTTACCTTCTTTATCCCAGCCGTAAATTTCATAGCAGTTGCCTTTAGTGACTTTGAAAACTTTGATCTTGTAACCATCTGCTTTCAATTTCTCTTGGAACTTGGCTTGGTCTTGCCATTTTTCTTTTGGTTCCGTTGTGCATTGAGTTTCTGCCATCGCGTAAGAAGCAGAAAGAACTGTTAAAAGGGTGATAAAAATTTTAGCCATGAAATCTCCTTTGGATGTTTCGGTTGGCGGTTTAGAATCTGCGCAAAAGGTTACAATGAATCCTCATTGCAGTAAAGATGTGTCCAGGCATGTTTCGGTCTCTTTTGTCACTTGGCGACATGCGTGGAGGCCTGTATTTTTCAGTTCATTTGCAAATTCAAAGATCACAAAAAAGCTTGTTGCCATCGCGCTGTCATCCTGTAACAACGGGCCCTTGAAAAAATTCATTTTTATTCTTATTTTTTTGTTAAACTTAGGTCACTTCTCGTGGGCCATCAGTCCGAATGACGTGAGCATTTTGTTGCCTTTACCAACGCCGGTGGATTTTCTTAATTTACTGACGCCAGAAGATCACGGGCCCGAAGGGGCGTTGCTTTATTTGCCAGCTTTTAAAAAGATGAACGAGCTTGTGCCTGAACACGAAAATGCCGTGGTGTGGAAGAATCAGCTTCGTGTCGTCGCGCTAAGATTGGATCCGTGCTTTGTTGAAGGTGTTGGTCCCAAGCCGTGCCGCCGGCAAATTCGTTTGGTGTGGCAGCCGATTGTATTTAAAAATGCAAAGCCTGAAGCCCGCGATGCCGCCGTTCACAGCTTTTATGAGTTTGATGAAGTGACTTTCCAAAAAATAAAAATGGACTGGTTCCGTGTTGCCAATGGCAAAGCCAGTGATGAGTTGCAAATACATCCGCAAATTCTGCAAGAGGGTTGGCAGGGGGAATACTGGCAGAACCTGCGTCGTGTGATTTTGCAGTACTGTGGAGAGAAAAATTTAATTCGCATGACCACCATGAATGTGATGGGCGGCGAACAGATGTGGATCTTTGCCGGCTTTGATATCGTCAATGGCGAAGTCATCCCGATGCAGGTCCCTAGATTTTTTAATAAAATGTCTCAAGGTGTGATCTCGTCTTCGTCTGCAAATAAGGGCTTCACTGGCGGCCTGATGCCAGCACCCGAAGTCGATGCGGAGGTTGGAGAATTCCTAGAGGATTCTTTCAGCTTTAAGCGCAACTATAGTGAAGAACAAGTGCGCGCAGTGATTGTGAAAGCCAAAGAGTATGAAAGTCCTGCCAAACACAACCCGGGTACCCTGGATTGTGCTAGCTGCCATATGGCTGACAGCATTCATCGCTGGGGAAAATTAAATTTTCCTAAATGGGATTGGTCGGAAAAAACTCCAAGTAATGGCCCCCTTCGCACCAACCAACTTCGGGCCTTCGGTTACTTTATGAGTTGGCCCGTGACCTCCTCGCGCGTTGTGAACGAAACAGAAGAGGTCGTCCGAGGTTGGGGGAGCTAGGTGTAGCGTTTGCTCCCTATGTTAGTTCCCGAAATACATTTTTTTAGCGATCTCCTCAAGGTCTCGGGGGGATCTTTGCCACACCTCGTACATTTCTTGGCCGATGCGATCGGGGATGATGTCCTCGATTTCCTGTTCGACCATATTCAGAATGTTTAAAGCCACTTCGGCTGGAGCGGTCATTTGCATGGTGCTGCCTCTATTCATGTCGGTGTCGATAGCGCCGGGATTTACGATATGCACGGGAATATTCTTGGCACTGAGTTCAATGCGCGCAGCTTGCGAGGCTGAATAAAGGGCCGCCTTAGATGCCGAATAGCCTGCGATAAATGGGAAGTTTGCGTAATTTGCGATGGATGCGATATTGATGATTCTGCTGTCTGAGTTCTTTTCCAAGACGGGAACAAACGCGCGCATCATTTCAATTGTTGCGAAGTAATTTACTTCCATGTCTTGTCTAAAACCGTCTAGATCGCCCTCTAACAGAGTCCCCGGATGCAACGTCCCTGCATTGTTAATGAGGATCTGTGTGTCAGGGCAAAGACTTGCAGTTTTTTTTATTTGCTCGCGATCTAAAACATCCAGTTGCACTAGGACGACGCGGGGATCTTTAAATAATCCCAAGTGCTGAGGGCTCCTAGCTGTCGCATAAACTTTTTTAACGTTTTTCTGCAAACAGGCTTCGACCAGGGCCTTGCCGATTCCGCGATTTGTTCCGGTGATAAAAACTGTTTTATTTGTAAAATTCATAAAGACCTCCGTCACAGAAGATAACTGCGGGCGAATAAATAGTCTGGCTGTAATCGGACGCTGTCGTCTGTCGAGTGACATTGCTATCTAGCACTGCATCCCTATGACTAATGAAACATTCCCGATATTTTTAAAGGACGAACCCGCGATTCAAGATAGACTAAGGCAGTCCAAGGAGGCTTTCATGGATTATTCAAAAACCTTCGCGATCCCTAACACAAGCGAACGTGTTCCACTCAACACGACCCAATATGTGAACGAAAAGATTTTCCAGAAGACCATTGATAGATTAAATGAAATTGGTTTTGATCGAGAGAAAATCGAAGTCCGTCTAAAAGAAATTGAAAGCGAATGGGACATTGAAAGAGCGATCGAGGCCAATGCTTCAATAGCAACGTTGACATCCCTTGGATTCGCATTGGCTTTCGATAAACGATGGCTCTTCGTGACGGCGACGATTGCTGGATTTCTGCTTCAGCATTCAGTCCAAGGTTGGTGTCCACCGGTGCCGGTTTTAAGAAGAATGGGCTTTAGGACACA
>CAMLMF010000410.1 GCA_946480995.1 uncultured Bdellovibrio sp.
GTGTCTTTTGCTAAAAGGGGTTGATCCATGCAAATCCATCCCGCCGAAGGATCGCAGTTTTGCTCCGAAGAAACTGAAGCCACTTGATTTTCACGGAAGTTGGAAAGGGGAATAGAGTTGGAACCTAGTGAGGCTGAATCACCTAGGGTCTGAAAGCCTCTGCCACAGTTTTGAAAAAGAAAAACAGAGCTGACGATGCAAAAAGCCCCCACAAAAAAGCCTAAGACTTTTTTAATCATAATCATGTCCCCCAGATCTTTAGGATAGCTAATGCAGGATCAATATGCCATAGCGAAAGGCTGATTTTGTTCTAGAAAATTGGAAGATTTCGTGGGGGAAAAGAAAATCACCGATATTTCAATGCTTAGATCTGTCGTTTTTGTATTCACCCAGCAAACAAAAATTGTTCTTTCCTATTTTGAGACAGGCGGCGGCCGCGGGGGAGTGCACATATTCGTTTCAAGGTGGTGCATACTTTGCTCATCTAATCTTTATGGGAAAGAATATATCTAATTTTATAGTTAGAGGACTTGCTGTCATTTTGCTTCTGCAAAGTGCGACGGCGCATGCGACTTCAAATCCCAAAGATCTCCAAGCATTTAATTATGTCGTGAACATTTGCGGTTCTTACCAAGCTGTGACTTTTGATGAGCTCAAGATGTTTGGCTCTATCTTTACGCGAGGTTTGATTACTAGCTTTACCGACCCCGAGCAAATTCCAAATCGTTTTCTTTTAGAAGATAATGCGCCCGAAGCTTTGAATGACTTAATTAGGTCTGAAGGTTTTATTAAAGGGATTTATACTTGCCATCCACATTCTGAAAATCGCCGCAATCTGCTCGCCTTAAGAATTATTCTTCTTAATTCTGCGGCAGTTGCTGCGGGTGACGTGGGGGGCATGATTGCTATTTTCAAAGTCTTTAGCATAGCGACGCGTTCCTTGGGATCCAGTGCAGCTTGGGCGTTGAATAAGATGGGACTTTCACCAGCGGCCATTAAAATTTTAGGTAAATTGGGCGTATCCACGGGGTACACGGCACTTGGCTTGGTGACAGTACAACAAGTGGGTCAGATGATTCAAATTTATGAGCTATCCAAAACTTATAAAAAAAACGCGGATGAAAGCAAAAAGGAAGAGCAAGAGCTTTCTGAATTAGAGCAGTTGGTTTTAAGTGAGATCGCAAAGAATCCCGATGCAGCAACCTTAAGCACACTGAATGATCAATTAATAAGAATACAAAAATTAAAAAATAATAAAGATCTAAAATAAGGAGAAAATTATGAAGAAAATGATTTTAAATTGGATGTCGTTGGTGTTGACGAGTGTATTTGCAATGCAATCTGTAGCAGTTGCGCAGGTGCGTGCCACGAACGCCACAGAGATCAAGTTGCAGCTTGCCGAAATGAAGCGCACTAAGGCAGACCTTAATGAAGACGTAGCACGCGTGGCTTTGCGTCTTAGAGCCATTGAAGACATTTCCGATCCAGGCTTAGTATCTATATTAAAAGAAAATCAGGCAGCAATTTTCGGTGGTACGGCTTTGGCCGGTCTTGCTTCAGCGATTTATGGATCTGCTAAAAAGAAATCCGTTTACTTTAATGCGGGAGCTTTAGCTACGTACGCGGCTATTTTCGGGTCTGGTATTACAAGTATCGTCGCCAATAGACTTGAAATGGAAAAAAGGTCTCTTTCGGACCAGTCGTCATCGGATTTGATAAATCTTCACCGCGAGGCTACGGTGAAAATGGTGCAATTGGATGCATCAATCAAGTCCACTGAGGCTTCCATTAAAGCTCTTGAAAACCAACTTGAAAATCTGCAGTAAATTATAATTTTTAAAGTGTTATTGCAAAGCGCCGAAATTCTCGGCGCTTTTTTTTCTCAACTCGTTTGCGATTCCCTCAGAAATTTGAAAGCCCATTGGCTTTACGCGACGACCCTTCTAGGGTGACCCTACAAAAAGGGGAAGCCTATGAAAATCGTTTTCGTTCTTATCGCCTCACTGATGTCGTTTTCGGCACTAGCGACTGACAAATGTCTAAAATACGAAGCCTATCCGCGCTATATAAAAGCCATTCAAACTGTCGCTGCGTACACAAATTACGAAATGAAAGAACTTTGCAATTTGCCGACGGTGTGGGACATCGAAGCGCAACCGGATCGCACCTTTACCCGTGAAGGCGAAAAAATCCCGCACGTGCGTGTGCAGCTGCATCGCGAATTCGACAGTTGCTTGTACATGGTGCGTGATGCGGATCAAAAAATCACAAGCGCACGCTGTTATTCTGGTACTTAAGAGTTCTAGAATCTGAGTCCACCGAGGTCGCAAATAAATTCGTGGCATATTCATTGCTTACCAAAAAAATTGGGGTAATTATGACACTAATTTCAGGGGGAATTATGAAAGCACTATTTTTTGTTTCAATGTTATTGGTTTTTTCATCTTACGCTTCGGCACAATCGGCGAGTGAGTGTCGTCGCACTTGTTCTCGACTGTGTTTGGAACTTGCCGACACTCTTATGCAAGATGCTAAAGAAATCCAAGCCAATTGTGGATCTTCGGGGCCTGCGGAAGGCGATATCATAGATATTTGTCAGCAAAGTTTTTATTCCAATACAGAACGCCTTGAGTGTTCATCGACAGCGCACACAGCGGGTGCCGTGAAGGAATGTGTTTCTAGCTACTATTCAAATTCAGACAGATTGACGTGCATCGCGGGCGCGCGCAACGAAGGTGTGGTCAAAGCCTGTGTTCAAGGTTTTTACTCTAGCAAAGATCGTTTGGAATGCACACGTCGTGCGCGTTCTGAGTCTGTTGTGAAAAGCTGTATTTCGAATTATTATTCAAACGATGATCGCTTAAACTGCATGGGTAAGTAAGAACCTTAGGTTCCTACTCTGCCAAAAAGTTTTGAATAAATCGAGGGACTTCGACAGTGGCTGGTCCCACCAGATGACTGTCGAAGGCCGTTGAAATTCCGGTGTCCTTCATGTTGATTTCTATTTTCTTAGCCTTCCAGGCCAATTGCACAAAGCCCGCTGCCGGATATACCTGGCCGCTGGTGCCAATCGAAATAAAATAATCGGCTTTATCCAAAGCTTCGTAAATTTCGTCCATATGATAAGGCATCTCG
>CAMLMF010000411.1 GCA_946480995.1 uncultured Bdellovibrio sp.
GCCAGATGTCGCCTCAACAATGGTGCCACCAGGCTTTAAATCGCCTCTTTTTTCGGCCTCTTCGATCATCGCAATCGCCACGCGGTCTTTAATACTGCCGCCGGGATTAAAATATTCAACTTTAGCAAAAAACTTATGGATAGAGCCCTTTGTGACGTTGTGAAGCTCCACCATCGGCGTGTTTCCGATAGTTTCTAAGATAGAATTATAGATTTGTGACATGTTTACTTATCTTTCTAAGTCTTTTCTTCTGTTGGACGGAAGAATAACTGAGTTCATTGATTGCAAGACTGTGTTCATTTGAGTCATTGGATCCAAGGAATAAGCCATACCCAGTTCTGAAGTGAGCTGTTTTACGAGCTGGCGACTTGGTTGATCTTTCATCAACTCGTCGACTAGCTTCATAAGCGCAGCTTTCTTTTTATCTTGTGGTGCCATGGATTACCCTCCAACAGCGCCACTGTATCACCCCCCTCCGAAAGAGTGAAAAAAATTTTTCAACAGCGGTCCAAAAAGAAGCATTAAAAAGGCAGGAAATTGAAAGAGCAACAAGGGCAAAAGCATCAGAAATGGCAATTGCGCCACTTTATTGGCGATTTCTTCGTGGCAAGTCTCGATAATTTCCTCTTCTAATGAATTTAAAACGGCATGGATGGTCTCGCCACGCAGCCCTCGTTCTAGCACCTGTAAAAGAGTGCGACGATGCAATGAGGACAAGCCCTGAAGGAGCGCACGCGTTTCTTGACCTTGCTGCAGCAAAGCCAACCAGTGGGTCACTTGCGCAGGAAATTCGCCTTCTTGTGTCTTTATATAATAAAGAATGCCCATTTTAACGGACTGACCCTTTTCCATCGCGCGCTTTACGCACAAAAGTAACTTCAACGGCGGCGCTAAACCTTCCATTTCATCCTCCGGCCAACAAAAAAGACCCAAATAAGGCCCGCAAAAAAGATTAATGAAGAAAGTAAGATTAAAAATCGGTGCTGATTAAAGCCGAACTGCGCAATTACAAATATTAAGAGCGCTAAAAAAAGGGCGGTGACAATTATCGCCTGCATTTTTATCTGTTGGGTAATCTGTCCAGACCTACGTCGAAAATCTTCCTGCATTTTATATTGCCTTCTTAAGCTGCGCACTTGCTCCAAACAGCGCGAAGGTGAACGATCAATTTCTAAAATCTCTTGCTGGAAATCCTTGATCAGTGCGGCTTTCGCGGCGATGACATTTTCCGACATGGTCAAAGATTCGAAGACTTCAAGGAGCTGATGGCGGATCCACCCGCTTTGAGTTTCGATCGCAGCATGAAGTGCCACGCGGAAAGATTTTCCCGTCTGCAACCCCAAGATCACACAATCAAGGAGCGGAATAAGTGCGCTTCGCAGTTTCTTCATTAAGAAAAAACGCAAAATAAGCGGAAAAAACTTTAAGGTTATTAAAAGAATGCCGATCAAAAGCCAGCATGTGGTGGCAGAGGTGCTACAAAATGCGATGAAGGCGACAACAATCAGGCTTGATAGCGAAAGATTTCGCGCCAGATGTTGAGAGAAAGCAAAATCTCGCGCAAAAGATCCGAATGTTCGGCTAATGAGCGCGTGTCCGAGCATCGATATCGAAAGAAAAATAAGCAAAGAGCACCTCCAGGCATCCGATTGCTCGCAAAAAATATGCAAGACAAATTTTTTGTTGACGGCGCTGGTCGAATTAGGAAGACTTAGGGTAAGTAAAGTTTTTGAATTAAGAAACAACAACAACGTTTGCATCCTAGGAGGAGCACATGGCAAAGAAAGCAGCAAAAAAAGCTACTAAAAAAGCAGCTAAAAAAACTACTAAGAAAGCCGCTAAGAAAACTACAAAGAAAGCTACTAAAAAAGCTTCTAAGAAGTAATTCTTACGGAACTAGTTTAGTTCTATCTAAAACCCCAGAGGCAACTCTGGGGTTTTTTTATGTCCGAAGAAGCCCGACCAGAGCGGATCTCCGGACAGTGCCTAAATTCTTTCTCGCCACATAGAAATAAAAAAGCTCCCTGAATTTCTCCAAGAAGCTTTCTTTCTGTCTTTAAAATTTATCCTAAAAATCTTAGAAATAATAAAGCGCGCCGACCGATCCGTTCGGTAAAAGTTTGGCGCTGTTGAGCTCATACATCGCGGTTAATTCGCCAAAAAATGACAGACCTTGAAGGTCGCCATCCAGTTGATTGTATTGCAAACCTAAGGATGCATTCACAAAATTTGTGCCGAATCGGCCTTCAATTTTCTCATTTTCGGTCAAAACACGGTCCAGAATATCGGAATTTCGATAATCATCGGTTCTTCCGCGCGAATTATACCAGCGTGAATAACCCACAGTTGTGTATGGAGCTAAAAAATCTCCATCAAAGGCATGTTTCCACGCAAGTTGGATCGAATTATACCCAGGTCCTGTGCCAAATCCCGCTAAAACTCCATCGGCATCTTCAAAATTAAATTCTATCGTTGCTCCGACAAGGCCCAAAGCGCCTCCGACAGCGATGCCCGCTCCGACTTTGCGCTGTTCACGCATTTTCAAAGTGGACTGATATCCGGCAACGGACTCACCTGAATAATATGTATTCGAAGCGCCAGGAATCGATAAGATGTCCACCTTCTTTTTCGTCGCGGGCTGCGCGTATGATTCCTGAATAACGATAGGACCTTGATGTTCCGTTGTTGCGGCGTGTGCAAAGCTCGCGAAAAATGTCACCGCGACTAAATTTGAAAGAATCATTTTAAACATAAAGCCTCCTTGTAAGATCTAAAAGATGCGCGCTTTCACGCCTTCTTCTTGGAAGAATTTTTTAATGGCTGGCCCATCCAGCGGCTCAAGGCGAAACAGTAACTTATGAACCAGGTCATAGGTTTCTTCCGCCTTCTTCGAGCGCAGGTTGCCGGTTAAGTATGCCACGTCATCACTGATTTTCACGGCATTGTCCAGCAATCTCGAGACCTCTTTGTTCTTAGTTGTTTTGTCTAATAACACCAATGTTTTATTAAAATTCGTAGTCAGGCGATCCAACTGTTGAATCATATTCGTCACCGAACCCTCATTTTTTTCCACAAGCTCGATGATTTTACCCGCCAAACCATAACTCTGCGAAATTAATTGATCCACGC
>CAMLMF010000412.1 GCA_946480995.1 uncultured Bdellovibrio sp.
GATAGAAATAGCGCCTATAAAGAAAACTTCCTCCACGGCGGCCGAAAAGCTGACGTGTGGTCCCTTTCGATTAAAAGCTTCATGAATGACGACGCAGTAAAATCAGGAACAATCCAAATCGACTCTTCAGCATTGGGTGAAGCCGAAGGACGGGAACTGAACCTCCCTGTCGCTTGCAGAGTGAATTAATAGTTTTTTTGAAGAGACAGGGAACGTTCCCTGTCTAAGCCTTAGACAGGATTTCTGGGGTGTAATCAATTTTAGCGATGAATCAGCCTGGAATAGAAATCGCAAAGTTGGCGATGAGGAGAATTTTATGAAACACCTGCACGTAATTTTTATGTTTGTCGCCGCTTTGCTTGTGTCGCAAACCACACTTGCTGACGAGAATGCTTATACTGATGGTCCGACGCTTAACAAAGCCGTTTTCTTGGCAAAGACAGACTATGAAAAGTTTGAATTTCTTAGATTGCATTTTGGTATTGCACCAAGAGGCACACGCGGAATCATCTATAGCAACGTGGTAGTTTCAGCACCATTCCAAATGGTTGACCAAGAAAAATCTGGAGTGTCGTTTAGAATCTATTCTGCAGCTAAAAAAGCTGTTGCAGCTTATGTACGCAGATACAACGAAGACGGCAGCAAAATAGTTGCCAGCGTTCTTTTTGAACCAGAAGACCGTCTATCTAATAAACGAGAAAACCCGTGGGCAATTCTTTTAAGCCGTGCAACTGTTAGCCGCGCTGGAAAAGTTCAATTGAACCCTGTCGTTATGTATTCCATCGAACGCAATTCTCAAGGCGAAGTGCTAGTTAAAATTGGCAGCCAATTCGACTCCCCACTTCTTTAATTACTTCTTCGCGCCGATCTGGGAATCAAGTTTTGATAAGAAGCTTGCCACCAGATCGTCTCGCTCTTGTCCGACGACGGGGCGAGCCCCCAACGGATACTCTTTATAAAGTTCTTTAGGTAACTCTAATAGGAATCTTGACGGCGTCACCGGTCTTACGACGCCGTTCTTTTTTCTTTGCAAACAGCGTGACATTACCAGGCGCTTCTTCGCGCGCGTGACACCCACGTAAAACAAACGGCGTTCTTCATCGATATCTGAACCTAAAGTTTTATGCGGCAGCAGGTCTTCTTCTAAGCCCGCTAAGATCACAACCGGGAACTCTAGACCCTTCGAGGCATGTAAGGTCATTAATTGCACTTCGTTTTTCTCTTGGTCATCCTGGCCCATATCATCACGCAACATCATTGAATCCACGAAGGACTTAATGCTTTCGACATCATAAGAACGACGACCTAAGTACGCATCTAAGATACGACCCAAGATTTCAACTACGACCCATTTTTTCTCAGCACTGGTTGGATCGGCAGCTGTGCCATAAACGTATTCTCTGTAACCAATATCCTGGAACAGCTGCACCATCTTTGCTCCCGGAGTCGAGCCCACGTGGAAGTCTAAAATATTTTTTGGCAGGTCTTCGATAAATTTTAATAAATTATCAATCGACGCCCCGGCCTTATCTTGGACATCGGCTTCTTGCCAGTAACGACAAGCTTCTACAAAATTGATGCGCTTTTTTAAGGCGAACTCACTTAGTTTTTCGATTGTTGTGTCACCGATACCACGTGAAGGAACATTGATGATGCGACGAAGGGACACTTCATTCGGAGCCAACGCTTGCTTTAAGTAAGCCATTAAATCTTTGATCTCGCGGCGGTCAAAGATCGAAGTGCCTCCAGAAATATTGTACTGGATATTTGCACGACGCAAAGACGACTCGATCAAGCCCCCTTGAGTATTTGAGCGATACAAAATAGCAAAGTCTTTGTTCTTATAACCTTGGCGCTGAAAATTCAGAATTTCGGTAACGACAAATTCACATTCATCTTCTTCACGATCCAAGATAAACAGCTCAGGAATTTCCCCGGTATCTTGGGCGGCTTCAGAACGCAGAACCTTGCCATGGCGATTTTTATTTTTAGAAATCGCTGCATTGGCAACAGCTAAAATTTCTGCCGATGAACGGTAATTTCTTTCTAACTTAATCACTTCGCATTTTTTGAAATCTTGCGGGAAGTTCAGAATGTTTTTTACTTCCGCACCACGCCAGCCGTAAATCGACTGGTCGTCGTCCCCCACCACCGTAATGTTGTTATGTGCCTTGACGATCTGTGCGATCAGATCCATCTGCATACGATTGGTGTCTTGGAACTCATCGACCATCACTTGACTGAATTGTCCTTGGACTTTTTCAAGGATGTCGGGATTTTCTTTGAACAATTGTAACGGCTTAATTAGCAAGCCTTCGAAATCGACCACGCCCAAATGTTCTAAGCGTTTGGCAAATTTCGGCGTCAGCACTTCGACCATCTCGTGGTATTCATCAAACGCTTCGTTTTGCACGGCCAGGCCGGTGCGACGATCATTGATCATGCTTAAAATTTTATCGACGTCGAATTTATCTTTGCCGGAATTTTTAATGTCTTTGATTAAATCTTTAAGAATAGAATTGCAGTCACTTTGATCGACAATCCCGAAGTACGGCGAAAGCCCGGCGTGCTTATGAAAACGACGCAGGATTTGCAAACCGAACGAATGGAAGGTCCCAGCCCACAGGCCTTTACCGGTATTACCCAACTTCACACCCACACGGTGCTTAAGTTCTTTTGCGGCTTTGTTGGTAAAAGTCAAAACGCAGATGTCTTGGGCACTTGCAACCCTTTCAGAAATCAAACGTCCTGTCCTTGACACAAGCACTGTCGTTTTACCTGAACCCGCCCCTGCTAAAATCAGCAAAGGTCCGTAATTATGTTTTACGGCTTTTTGTTGCTCGGGGTTCAACCCTTTCAGCCAATCCATGAAATCTCGTCTTCTAATTTAATCTAACGACAAGGGCCTGCAGATCAATGCAAGCCCCTAGGTGCTTTAAATTTTATTTCAGTCTCTTAAACGCGGTTGTGAATCAACGTGCGCACTTCGTCTTCGAAAACCACTTCGATTTTGTCAGACGCTGCTTCTTTGATGAAGCCCATACCAAATTTTGGATGTTGCAGCTTGGTGTTCTTTTCGAACTTGCCCTTCATGTTGTACGTGGCAGTGACAGCGTTTTCTTTAGC
>CAMLMF010000413.1 GCA_946480995.1 uncultured Bdellovibrio sp.
ATCGGATTCCCTGACGATGAAGGAATCGCTCTGAATGGCGGCCGCGTCGGTGCCCAGAATGCTCCCAAAGAAATCCGTACCTATCTTTACAAAATGACTCCGCACTTACAAAGCACTCGCCTTCCAAAAATTGTGGACGTGGGTGATATTTCCGACAAAGAAAAACCGTTGGCTGAACGTCACGAAAAGGCTCGCGAAACAGTGCGCACCCTGGCCTCTGCAAAAAAACGTTGGATCTCTTTAGGTGGAGGTCATGACTATGGTTACTGTGATGGCGCGGGATTTTTGGATGCGCACAAAGGCGATGCTGTTTTAATTAACTTTGATGCCCACATGGATGTCCGACCGACTGACAAGGGTTTAAACTCTGGCACTCCTTTCCATCGCGTGCTTTCCGAGTTCTCGGGCTCTGTGCACTTTGCTGAAGTTGGTATTCAGAACCAATGCAATAGCAAGGCTCATATCGCCTGGGCGAAAAGCAAAGGGGCCGAGATCTTCACTTTGGACCAAGTGAATGAACAAGGTTTGCTGGCGGTTCTAAAATCCTTCATGCAGGATAAAAAATCAAAAAAAGTTTTCTTAAGCGTTGATATTGATGCTTTCACTTCAAACGAAGCTCCGGGTTGCAGTCAGTCTTGGACCACGGGCTTAGTTACTAAAGATTTCTTAGCAGCCCTTGCTTGGCTCATTCAAGAATATGACGTGCGCGGCTTAGGACTTTACGAAGTTTCGCCACCACTTGATCAAGACAATCGCACCAGCAAATTAGCGGCGCTGATTGCCCACGGTTTTATCTTTAATCAACTGCGCAAGGCCTAAGATGAAGCGCGGATTTGGCAGCGACAATCATGCCGGGGTTCATCCTGAGATATTGGCGTCCATCGTTGCGGCAAACGTCGAACACGCCCCTGCTTACGGAACAGATGAGTGGACAGACAAAGCAGTTGCAGAGTTCCGTAAACACTTCGGCCCCAATGCCCAAGTCTTCTTTGTTTTTAATGGCACCGCCGCCAATGTCACAGCCTTACGAGCCTTGGCCAAACCCTATCAAGCTGTCTTTTGTGCCGATGTATCCCATATCAATGTCGATGAGTGTGGCGCGCCTGAATACCTTGCTGGCTGCAAACTCATTCCTTTACCAACCGTCGACGGCAAGCTGTCGGTGGCAGAATTAGAAAAGGCTTATATCCGTCGCGGCGATCAGCACTTTTCCCAAGGCCAAGTTCTTTCCATCACCCAACCGACCGAATTGGGCACGACTTATTCCCTAGCAGAGATGAAAGATTTAATCACTTGGGCGCAAAGTAAAAAAATGTACGTACATATTGATGGTGCGCGCTTTACCAATGCGGTCACTCACTTAAAAAAATCTTTTAAAGAGCTCACCGCTGACTTAGGTGTGGATGTACTGTCTTTCGGCGGCACTAAAAACGGTCTTATGATGGGCGAAGCCGTGATTTTCTTTAATAAAGAACTCGCTACGGATTTTAAATATATTCGCAAACAAAGTGCGCAACTACCCTCAAAGACGCGCTTTATCTCGTGCCAATTTCAGGCGTATTTAGAACACAATCTGTGGCAGAAAATTTCTGAGCACTCGCTCGGCATGGCTCACTATCTTTACGAGTCCGTGAAAAACATTCCGGGCGTGAAAGTGCGAAGTGTGCCGCAAAGTAATGCGGTCTTTGCGACAATCCCCAGTGAGTGGGTTAAAAAATTACGTGAAAATTATTTCTTCTATGTTTGGGATGAAAACACTTTTGAGTGCCGCTGGATGACCTCCTGGGACACGCAAAAAGAAGACGTCGACGGCTTTACAGCTGTCCTAAAGGAGCTTGCAAAATGAAATACCCTCCAGTGCATTACCACGACTATTTAGGAATTGAAGACATTCTTAAAACGCAAAAACTAAAAAGCGAAGAATACGGCAAACCTGCCCATGATGAGATGTTGTTCATCATCGTGCACCAGACTTACGAACTGTGGTTCAAACAAGTTCTTTTTGAATTGGACTCGGTGCTAGCAACTTTTGCAAAACCACAAATTGCTGAAAATGAAATGGGCGTGGCTTCAAGCCGCCTAGAACGAATCGTCGCCATTTTAAAAATGATCATCGGACAAATCGACGTCTTAGAAACAATGACGCCGCTGGATTTCTTGGATTTCCGTGACATGCTTCACCCCGCTTCGGGCTTCCAAAGCTTTCAATGGCGCATGCTAGAAACCAAACTGGGTCTGCGCTCAATTGATCGTTTGAATTACAACCAAGCTCCGTTTTACAAATCTTTGCGCGATCACCAACAAGTGAAGATGCAAGAAATCATGGCGCAACCTTCGCTCTTTGATTCCTTAGAAAAATGGCTCGAGCGCATTCCATTCTTACAAGGTGACAACTTCAACTTCTGGGATTCGTACAAAAAAGCTGTGAACGAAATGTTCAAAGAAGATCTAAACACCGTACAAAACAATCCGCGTCTTTCTGACGAAGAAAAAGTTAAAAACAGCGAAGGCTTAAAAGCGACTTTAAAAAGTTTTGATGCGTTGTTCGACGAAGCTGAGTTTGAAAAATTGCGTACTGAAGGCAAGTTCCGCTTAAGTTATAAAGCGATCCACGCAGCTTTGCTGATTCAACTGTACCGTGATCAACCAATCCTTCAGGGGCCTTTTAGAATTATCCGTGCTTTGTTAGACATCGACGAAACTATGACAATGTGGCGCTATCGCCATGCTTTGATGGCCATGCGAATGCTGGGACAAAAAATCGGCACGGGCGGATCCAGCGGCCACAAGTACTTGGCCGAAGCGACCAGCCAACACAAAGTCTTCACTGACTTATTTAACTTAACGACGTTCTTTATCCCGCGTTCGAAAGTTCCACCGTTGCCGACGGATATTGCGAGCAAAATGAATTTTCATTACTAAGTTTTGCAAAACCTCAAGCGCGCAATGCGCTTGAGGTCACTGAAGCTATTTTAGACTTTTTACAAATTTTAGCA
Source organism: uncultured Bdellovibrio sp. (assembly GCA_946480995.1). Next base: position 2,997 of record CAMLMF010000413.1, read on the forward strand.
TCTCTGCCGCGTGGCCTTGGGCCTTGATCTTGCGAAACTCACCGACCAATTTCTGATCTTCATCGATCACAAAAGTACTGCGCTCGATACCCATGACTTTTTTGCCGTACATGTTCTTTTCTTTGATC
>CAMLMF010000414.1 GCA_946480995.1 uncultured Bdellovibrio sp.
TCCGCGCACCAGTTCCATATCGTCGATGGCGTTGGGGGTGACTCCGAAAAGAAGCACCGGGGCCTCACGCACTTCCAAGCGCAAACTTTCGTATAAGCTCTTGCCCAGATCTTCAGGGGCTTTAAACTGAGAAAATTTGATCTTTGGAAGCGATTCCGGCTGAATAGAGAAATTCGCGGCAAAGTAGATTCCCAAAGAGATAACAGCGGCAGCGCCAATCCAATAAAGGTATTTCATGGCGTGACCTTCGCGTAAATTCGTCTTTAAGTCCAGCCCTCGATACGGTGTGGCATTCTGGGTTGAAATACGTTAGATTTGTGTTAGGTTGCGAGCAATTGACATATGGACTTGATCCTTACCAGACAGGTACCCGATAAATATGAATGCGACGAGCGTACAAACTTCTTTTTCTTATCTCCTTATTGGTTCCGGCCGCGTCGCCCGACACCTTGGTCACTATTTTAATTTGTTAAATATCAATTATGCGTCTTGGGATCGCGCCCAAGACCCCCATGCTTTGGCTCGCAAAGTTTCTGCTGCCACACATATTCTGTTAGCCATCAGCGACAGCGCTTTGGAATCGTTCTATCGCCAACGTCTGGCGGGGCACGATGATAAAGTGATCGTACACTTTTCTGGGGCGCACTCGTTTGAGGGCATGATCGCAGCTCACCCGCTGATGACCTTTGGGCCAGAGCTTTATGAGCTTTCGACTTATCAAAGAATTCATTTCGCTTTAACTGGAGCCCATAACTTGGCAGAGGCCTTACCAGGTTTAAGCAATAAGTTTTCTGTAGTTTTTTCGGCGGAAAAAGCGCGCTATCACGCTTTGTGTGTGCTGGGTGGAAATTTCGTCACCTTGCTGATTGCAAAGATGCTTGAAGGCTTTGCTGAAATGAAAATTCCTTCTTCGGCCGCACAGGTATATCTTGAAACTGTCCTTAAAAATACACTTGCTGAACCCGGCAGCGCCTTGACGGGCCCCTTGGTTCGCAGGGATGCAGAGACCGTAACTAAAAACTTGGAAGCTTTGCAAGACGATCCTTATCACGAAATCTACCAGGCCTTTTTAGATACGTACTGGCCAGATTTTCCAAAGAAGTGAGGCTGTTATGAAAACGATTTTAGACTTCCACGAAAAAAAGCAGAAGAAGCAAAAGATCTCGATGATCACTTGCTATGATTATTCTTTTGCTCGCATCGTTGCAGCCAGTGACATTGATTGCATCTTAGTCGGCGATTCTTTGGCGATGACCATGCATGGACATAAAACGACCTTGAATGCTTCGGTCAACATGATGGCCTTGCACACACAAGCTGTCGTGCGCGGCGCAGGTGAAAAGTTTGTTGTCGGCGACTTGCCATTTATGAGTTACCGCAAAGGTTTAACCGCAAACATGACTTACGTTGAAAAGATCATGAAAGCAGGTGCCCACGCTGTCAAACTTGAAGGTGCTGCGGGCAATATCGAATTGGTTCGCCACTTGGTGGATTCCGGCGTGCCGGTGATGGGTCATTTGGGTTTAACTCCGCAATCCGTCAACCAATTGGGTGGCTTCAAAGTTCAGGGGCGTGATGAAAAAGCACAAAAGAAACTGAAAGAGCAAGCTTTGCAATTACAAGATGCGGGCGCTTTTTCGGTCGTGCTGGAATGTGTTCCGTCAAAGCTCGCTAAAGAGATCACGACTTCCTTGGAAATTCCAACCATCGGTATCGGTGGCGGTCCTGACTGTGACGGCCAAGTGTTAGTTCTGCAAGATATGCTGGGCATGAATGACGGCTTTAAACCGAAATTCTTAAAAACTTACTTCAATGGCTTTGAGACTTTAAAGGACGTGTTCAACCAATATCACAGCGAAGTGGTTGACGGCGAATTCCCGACTGAGAAAGAGAGTTATTCGTGACAAACGTCATAACGACTCCGAAAGATTTTAAAGTCTGGCGCTGGGGCAAACACGGCTCGATCGGCTTTGTGCCGACCATGGGTGCTTTGCACGAAGGTCATGCCGCTTTGCTAAAGCAAGCCTATGAAGACAATGATTTTGTCGTCTTATCTATCTTTGTAAATCCAACACAGTTTAACGATCCCAACGACTTAGAAAAATATCCAAAGACCTGGGAGCAAGACTTAGCCATTGCCAAGGCCAATGGTGTGGATGCGATTTTTTATCCGAAGTACTTTGATATGTACCCAGACAACTATCGCTTTAAAGTCAGCGAAAACAGTTTTTCAAATGTATTAGATGGCGCCCATCGCCCCGGACACTTTGATGGTGTTTTATCGGTGGTGATGAAACTTTTTAATATCGTTGCACCAACACGTGCGTACTTTGGCGAAAAAGATTTTCAGCAATTAACATTGATTAAGGACATGGCGGAAAGTTTCTTTATGAACTTGGAAGTCATTCCCGTTCCAACCGTCAGAGAAAAAGATGGCCTGGCAATGAGTTCGCGCAATCAGCGTTTAACTGCGGAAGAGCGCGCCTTGGCTCCTGCCATTTACAAAACAATCACTGAAGCAAAATCTGCTGATGAAGCTGCGGCCCAATTGTCGGCGCTGGGTTTTAAAGTGGATTATGTCACGGACATGGGCAATCGTCGTTTTGTGGCTGCTAAAATTGGTGAAGTAAGGTTGATCGACAATGTCGAAATCTAAAGTATTATTTATTATGACCGGATCGATTGCCTGCTATAAAGCCTGTCAGGTGATTTCGCGCTTGGTGCAAAACAACTGTGAAGTGCAAGTGGTGGCAACCCCTGCCGCTTTAAAATTTGTGGGGAATGCCACACTGGAATGTCTTTCTGGTCGCCCAGTGATCAGTGACATGTATGCCACTGGCAACGTGATGGAACACATCCACTTAATGCGTTGGGCGGATTTAATTTTGGTAGCCCCAGCCACTGCAAACTTTATCAACAAGGCGGCACAAGGCATCGGCGACGATCTGGTGCAAACACTTTTCTTAGCCCACGATTTTCAACGTCCGTTCCTCGTCGCCCCGGCGATGAACAAAAGCATGTACTCACATCCCGTGACCCAAAAATCTTTGCAAACTCTGCGCGATATGGGCATCGAAATGTTGGACTCGGCTTCTGGCATCTT
>CAMLMF010000415.1 GCA_946480995.1 uncultured Bdellovibrio sp.
GCTGCCCCTTCGAATTCTTTTAGCAACCACTGTTGTTCCTTTGGTGCGGCATCAGAGGCTTGCAAAGAAATCGTGCCGCAATAGATTTTTCTTAGTTGCGCGATGATATCAGACAGTGTTGCACCAGCTTTGCCGATCAAGGATCCCACTTGGAATTTTGCGGTAAGATCTTTGTCGCTTAAACCAAAACGTTGCAATGACAACAGCTCGCTCGCTTTCGGAGCGTACAGAGGATTGATGTTTGCTTCCGTGTGACCGTCAGCGCGGTAAGCTTGGATTAATTGGAAAACAGCAAGTTCTTTGTCGGACATCCCGAATTTGCCTTCTTGGGCAAACTCCATTCCTTCAAAAAAACTTTTCCACTCTGGAGCTAACGCTTCCGGGTTGGATTTGAAATCGCCATAGAGTTGTTCGATGTATTCGAGATTCGCACGATTAACGCCACTGTTGTTCACGATGATCCTCTGTTTTTTAAAGCCGACTGTCGAAAAGACATCATCTGCGTAGTTACGCCTTCAAAATTTCTGAAGGAATTCGCCGCGCATCTGACACTTTTTGGACAGTCTTAACCTTTCAAAAAGTTTCGAGTTTGACACGCCTTAATGCGCAGCAAAAACAAAAGCTTTTGATATTAAAGAAAGCTTGGTCATGATAGCTCTTTTTCTAGCTAAAATGAAGGAGTTTAAACGTGTACAAGTTGGTGTTAATCAGACACGGTGAGAGCGTTTGGAATCAAGAGAATCGTTTCACAGGTTGGCAGGACGTAGATCTCTCTGAAAAAGGTCGAGCTGAAGCTCTAAAAGGTGGCAAAGCTCTTAAAGACAAAGGCTTTAGCTTCGATATTGCTTACACAAGCATGTTGAAAAGAGCGATAAAAACTCTGAACTTTGTTTTAGATGAAGTCGATCAAGTGTGGCTTCCAGTCCACAAAGACTGGCGCTTAAACGAAAGACATTACGGAGCACTGCAAGGCTTGAACAAGGCTGAAACCGCGGCCCGTCATGGCGAAGACCAGGTGAAGATCTGGAGACGCAGTTACGATACGCCACCTCCAGCAATGGATAAGAGTGATCCTCGCCATCCAAGTCATGACCCTCGTTACGCCAACGTGAAACCCGAGCTTTTGCCTAGTCAAGAGTCTTTGAAGGACACGGTGGCGCGCTTTCTTCCTTTGTGGAACGAAACCATTGCTCCGCAAATTAAGTCGGGCAAGAGAGTTTTGATTGTCGCCCACGGAAACTCATTGCGCGCGTTGATTCAGCATTTAGAAAACATGACTCCTGAAGAGATCATGGCGGTCAATATGCCAACGGGCATCCCGTACATGTATGAATTGGACGCAAACTTCAAGGTGATCCGCAAAGAATTCATCGGTGATCCCGACGAAGTCAAAGCGGCCATCGACGCTGTGGCAAACCAAGGTAAAGCGAAGTAGGAATTTAGCATGAGTGTGCTGCTTAAAAACATTTCAACGCTGTTAACATTGCAAGGTGCAGCCGCCAAAGGCGGACGTCGTATCGGCGAAGAAGATTTAAGTGTGCACACCAATTGTTCGTTATTAATTGAAAAAGATAAAATCGCGTGGCTAGGGCCTGCGCAAAAACTTCCGCGTGAACTGGCTAAGAAAAAAACTTTGCGCGAGTTCAACATGAAGGGCAAAACTGTTTTGCCTGGATTTGTGGAAAGCCACACCCATCTTATCTTTGCGGGTGATCGTGCGGCTGAATTTGAAATGCGCAATCAAGGTGTCAGTTACCAAGAAATCGCCGCACGCGGTGGCGGGATTTTGTCGACGATGCGAAACACACGTCAAGCTTCTGTCGCTGAATTGGCAAAATCTGGGCAGGTTCGTGCGGATGATTTTGTCGCGCAAGGTGTGACGACTTTAGAAATTAAATCAGGTTACGGTTTAAGTTTAAAAGATGAAGTTAAAGCTTTGCAGGCAGCAGACAAAATTGTCGGCCCACGCACGGTGAAGACCTTTTTAGGGGCCCATGCTTTGCCGCCGGAGTTTAAAACCTACGAAGAGTATTTAAGCTTTTTGGCCGCAGAAGTCTTGCCGGTGATCAAAAAGAAAAAGCTCGCTACGCGTGTCGATGTGTTCATCGAAAAAGGCTTTTTTCCTCCCGCCGAGTCCGAAAGATACCTGCGCCAAGCGCAAGCCATGGGCTTTGATGTGTTGGTGCATGCCGATCAGTTGTCCTTAAGTGGTGGCAGTGAAGTGGCTGTGCGCATTGGGGCATTGTCGGGGGACCATCTGTTGCAAGTCACGGATTCAGAAATTCAAAAGCTCGCAAAGTCAGAAACCACGTGCATGTTGTTGCCGGCGGCCGACTTGTATATGAAGTGCAAATATCCTCCCGCTCGTCAGATGATCGATGCCGGGGCTCGTGTGGCATTGGCGACGGATTTTAATCCGGGCAGTTCACCAACGCAGGATTTGAATTTAGTCGGTTTGCTTGCGCGCTTAGAAATGAAGATGAGTTTGCCAGAAGTGATCGCAGCTTACACAGTTGGAGCGGCTCACGCTTTGAATCTGCAGAGTGAAATTGGCTCTGTGCAAGTCGGCAAATCTGCTGATCTTTTGTGCATTGAAAGTGACTGGAGAACATTGTTTTACAGCGTTGGTAAGTCGGAAAAGAAGACGGTTTTCTCTCGAGGCCGTAAGATTTTCGACACTCTTAAATAATTCATCGCATCATAAAATTTAAGATTCTTAAAATTTGATTTGAATAATCCCCCTATTTCTTTCTAGTCTCAGGTTGTGGGGGGAGCAAAATGAGGTCATCGTATACGACTTTGATGCAGTCGAAGTATTTTAATCCTGCGTTTAATAGTGCCATCTTTGATGGTCCTGTGCGTATTTACTTCGCGCAATTTCATGAAGCGTTAGCTTTGAAGATCTATTTCCTAACCCAACAAAAGTTGGTGGCAGAAATGGCCAAAGCCAAAGAAATTTCTAAAGCTTCGGGTGCGAATATCTTAGTGATGATTTACCCAACCGACGACAGCTTCCAGTTGTCTTTTGAAAACGCCGGCCCTGGTCCAGGTCCTTTGGTTGTTGAAAAGTGGCACGACGACATGGTGATCGGCCTGCG
>CAMLMF010000416.1 GCA_946480995.1 uncultured Bdellovibrio sp.
TTGCGGCGGTAAACAGTCACGTATCTTTGTATGTAAGGATGATAAAGGTCAAGTTGTCGATTCGAACCGTTGCCCAGGTTTAGCTCCAGTGGAAGAACGTCTTTGTGACCGTAATCCAGAAGCCGTTCGTCGCTCTGATTCTTCAGTAGCTACGGAAGAAGGCAACAGATCGCAAGTATGTCCTAAAAACCAAATTGGGGTTGTCGTGAGTACTCGTGAAGTGACGACGACAAAAGTTTACGCATGTATCGATCATAAAGTTCAGTTAGAAAAAGAGACCGTAGTAAATGGCCCTTGGGTTGAAGAAAAATATTGCCGTGACTATGTAGCACGCCGTTGTTCACATGACAGCTTAAGCAACACAGAAGCGCAAGGCCGTTACGAGTGGATGGTGAAATGTAAAGACCAGTTGCCGGTTGTCAAAGAATTCTTGGAAAACTTTGATGACGTACAAAAAGGAAGTTACGCGATTGATTCTAAAGGTCAGCATTTGTACCCAAGCTTCATGAACCGTGCGACAAACCCAGAGAAACCTTGGATTGCGCCAAAAGTGAAGTCAGCAGCTTGTACAATGCCAGCAACAGCTTACGTAGCAACAGTGTGTGTATCATCATGTGCGACACCAGAGCAGCTGATCTTAGCTGAAGAAGCAGCGAGCAGTAAAAATATGAAGTACGTACCATTCATCGAAGCTTTAACAAAAAATTATGGATTCGTGGCTTCATTGCAAAGTGCACAGTCTATGGGAAGTAAAGCGATCCAAAAAACTAAAGTCGACCAGTGGGTGACTGAGTTATTGGATACAGAGCACGACATCTTGATATTCCGCATGAAATCCGGTCGCGAAATTAAAGTAACGACGAACCATACGTTAGTGGCGTCAAATGGTTACATGAAAGTCGCGAAAGACTTCAAAGTAGGCGAAAACCTAGTACAGCTTGGCGGTGTCTTAGACCCAATCGTATCGATCACGCCAGCAAAACACTTAGGCAAAGTCTATAACGTGTTCGTGAAGTCGTCAGCGATCCATCATAATATCCTGGTTCTGAATGGATACTTGAATGGTTCGGCGTACTTCCAAAACGACGGTGCGAAACACTTGAACAGATCATTGTTCCGCAAAACGATGACTCAAGGAGCTTTCTAGTATGAACAAGCGCCTGACGATTTTATCAATAACAGCAGCCATCGGATTAGGAGGGATCATCTATAAGATGGTCCCTTTTACAGAGACTTCGCAAGTTGAGCCGAAAGCAAATGCGACGGAGACAGTTGACTCAGTTGCGCCCGTAATGGCCCCGGTTGTTGATGCTGGCAAAGAGGCAAAGTCTGCGACACAAGTGTCGGTGATGACTTTGACTACGGATCCTGAAGCTAAAGCGAAGGTTTGGAAAGATTTTGCGCATAAAGAGGAAGTTGAGAAGTACCACGGTCTGCAAGGTAAAGTGTTTTTATCTGACGAAGATAAAAAGTTTCGGCAAGAGCTTTTTGCCGACGAAAGAATGTTAAAATCCTTAGAGATCTTGCTAAAAACTCCGGCGACAGATCGTGCGCAAGAGACTTTGCAAAATGCCGCTTTGGATATTCTGTTAGAATCTTTGCAAGCCTCTGATTCTGGTGTGGCGGCTGAGATTTTAAAAAATATTGTGGCGGATAATTTGGTGGAAGATACTTCTTTGCCAAAAGAAACTCGGGAAGCTTTAGGGGGCATAAAGGCTGAAATTGTATTTCAGTTTACGTCTTTATATCCTGACAGCGTGGCCGAAATTGAAGGCATGCTGCCTGGTCCGGCCAGTCAAAAAATTTGGAGCAATGTGAAAGCTCGTCAGCAAAGCAATTTGGCAGAATCAACTTTAGAGCTTAAAGAATAGTGGGAGTTTTCTACTCCCACGTTCCTGATCCGACGACCCATGGTTCTTGTAAATCTTTGGCTTTGCATTTACGCACCCAAGATTTTTTTGCGGTGGCTGTCTTGTCTCCGAACTTTGTCCATTCATAGCTGACCCACGAACCTTCGGGTTTATTTTTAGCGGCCTCAGCGAACTCTACAAAAATAACCTTTCCTTTGGGATCTTTTTCCGTGCGCAGGTTCATTCCATTCATATTGGGTTTAAGTGGATGGATGATCATTTTTGGATTGAAGTCGTTGATCCATGTATAATTTGGTTCCCCACAGCATTCGAAGCGCATACTGTTGATTGCTAATAGAGCAGCCTTTCCTTTTTCTTCAAGGAGCTGGCAAGCCCATTGGACACGCTCTTTGATCAATTCATCAGAACATACCGCGACTTTTTTTGTGCTAGTGCAGTTCTCTGCGGCCCATCCAGTATTTGCATAGCTCAAGGTTAAAAGAACAGAGACAACGATTGTTTTCATAGTTTTCCTCCGCACTCAGATTCGGTTCACGAGGGTGATTACTTTACTTCAGACCTTTGTCGGCAACCGGGGGTTGAAAATATATGAGAATAAATTTTCACAATTAAATATCTAAAAAATTTGAAATGTTCGCCCGATATCTTTACCGGAATTTAACAAAACACTTGTAAGGATGTTAGCGTGAGAAGTTGGAGCGTTTCTAGTCGATTTACTTTATCCCTGTTGGTTTTCTCTTTGCCATTGATCGCGATGATTTACTATTTATATGTCGCCGCGAATGAAACCATTCTTTTTTCAGCCAAGGAAGTTGATGGTGTGGTCTTGATGAAAGAGCTGAGGTCTTTTCAAAGCAGTTCCGCCGCGGCACACTTTAAAAGCTTAGCTGACGACAGGGATATCTCTGCAGGGACCAAAGAAGACTTACAGAAGCAGTGGGAAGCCTTGTTGGCCCGTGTGCCGTCGCAAAACTTAAACGTAGAAAAGCTAAAGCAGTCTTTTGCCAATTATTTGTCTTCTGATTTAGAAGAAAAGAAGATGGGCGGGCGATTTTTGATGTTTAATCAAGACCTGATCGCCGTGCGCGAACGTATCGCGGATAATTATAATATTGTCTTGGATCCAGATTTGGATTCGTTTTATGCCATGGATTTATTGATGAACTGGTTGCCGAAGGTCAGTGAGGCCTATATCCAGTTTGGACAATTCACCGGTGGTGCGGAC
>CAMLMF010000417.1 GCA_946480995.1 uncultured Bdellovibrio sp.
GAAAAAATTAGGTGGCGGTTCGGTGAATCCTGGCACTGGAGATTACAACTTCCAGGCAATTGAAGCCTATATCATCCGCAATGGTCGAATTGAAGAGCCTGTGAAGGGGGCTTGTTTGATCGGACGTGGGATCGACACCCTAGGGAAGATCACAAAAGTCTCCGATGATTTGAAACTAGCGCGTGGCATGTGCGGCTCCGTCAGTGGCAGCATCCCTGCAGCGGTGGGGCAACCACAGATTTTGGTTTCAAGCTTGATGGTCGGCGGGAGAGCGAAATAATGGACACTATTAAAACGAACTTTCAAAAGATTTCAGAGCAAGCGCGCCTCGACAATGCCAAAGTAGAAATGCTGATTGCTGGTGGTGAAAATATCAGTATTGGTTTTTCCAAAAAAGAAATGAAGTCGTTCGAGTCAACCCAGTCCCAAGTGGCGGGTTTGCGCGTGATTACTGGAAGCAATCAGGGCTATGCCTATACAGAAAATCTGTCCGAGGAATCCCTGCTGCGCACCTATCGTGAAGCTTTAAATAACGCTCAAACTGTGCGTTCGACAAATACTGCAGAAATTCCTTTGGTGAAGCCGCTGCCTGTTCAGGCGATGGAAGAATTGTATAAGCCCCAAGAAGTTCCCATGGAAAAAAAGATCGCCGTGGCTCGCGATCTGGAGGAAAAATGCTTAAGTAAAGATCCGCGCATTCAGTCCGTGCCGTACTCTGGATTTTCGGAGTCCGTTAGCTTTAAGCGTGTTTTGAACTCGGAAGGTTTAGACCAAGAGTTTAAGCAGAATTACTATTCTGGGTACACCTATGCCTTGGCGAAAGAGGGCGAGTCGACGAAAACCAGCGGTGAAGGCTTCTTTGTGCGTTCCTTTGTGGATATCAAAGTGGATGAAGTGGTCGATGAAGGTGTTCGCAAAGTTTTAGCGAATCTTGGCGCGCAAAAATTGCCAACTGGCAAGTATGCTGTGGTGATTGATCGTTCGCAGTTTCCGATGGTTTTACAAATGTTAAGTTCGTACCTGTCGGCAAAGACGGTCCACGAAGGGAAATCATTGCTGCAAGGAAAGCTCGGTGAAAAGATCGCCAGTGAAAAATTTCAGCTGATCGACAATCCATTCGAGACATCAGGTGCAGCGGTTCGTCCGTTTGATGACGAGGGCGCTCCTTCGCAAAAAACGGTCTTATTTGAAAACGGAGTTTTAAAAAATTTCTTAACGAACTTAGAATACGCGCAAAAAATGAATTTGCCCCACACCGCCCATGCCAGTCGCAGTCCGGCCTCTGAATTAGGTATTTCGCCGACTAATTTGGTGATGGCTAAGGGCACGGCAAAGCTTTCAGATTTAGTTAAGCGCTATGATAAGATTTTGCATATCACGAAGTTTGAAGCGGGTTTGCATTCGTCATTTAAGTCTTCAACGGGTGATATCTCAATGCCGTCATCAGGTTTCTTATATGAGAATGGCCAGTGCGTTGGGCCCGTGGAGCAGTTCGTGGTGGCTGGCAATGTTCTTGAGCTTTTACAGAATATCGAAGAGCTGGGGAATGAATACAATAAACCAGGCAACTCGATGATCTGCCCGGATGTATTGGTTAAGCCGATGAGTGTGGCGGGGGCGTAAAAAAAGAAAACCCCACAAGGTCTTTGTGGGGTTTTGAGTTTAATAAACTTAAACGTTTAGTTTTACAAAAGGTCCAACTCTTTCAATTCTTGAGTAGTTAGTTTTTCCAATTTCAGATTGTATGCTTTAATGATTCTTTCAAGATCAGGTCTTGCATACTCAGAAAGCTCCCAGCTTGCTTGAATATCATTGCTGTTTTCGGAGTCTTTACTAATGTCGAAAGCGCGGCTAGCCATATCGTCGACTTGTCCAATGCCGCTCTCACTTAAAATACTATTTTGGTCTAACTTGATAAGCGCCTTGATCGTTTGCGCTGATTTTATGCGAATGTCTCTGATGTGATTTTTTTGTGCAGCCTGGATTTGGCCATTACCGTGAGTAGCCTCATCCATTCGGTCCATCTGTTGGTTACGAATACCCGCTTCCACTTTGGATTGCTGATTCATATCCATGGCTTCTTGTTCAGACATCGCCATAGCTTTGATGGAACCTAATACCATAATAACGGCCATCGCCAATAGTACGTGTTTTTTCATCTCTCTCTCCTTCATAAGGGTTTTTATCCACAACCATTCAGTGCCAGAGCTGTGCCTGCTAAGATCCGCTTATATTGGAGCTTAACGGTTCGCCGAAGGAAGGAAGCGCGAAATGGGCACGTGGTTTAAATAATTTCGACAGTGAATTTACATTGTAAAAATGGCGTCTCATTTTGAGACACGCGAAAGTCTGGACCGAAACAATCTTTTTCGGTCGACGAAGTAAATTGTTTGCCAGACAACAAAGTGAATCTTAAGATTTTAAAAACTTTGAATTGAGGGGACCGATGAAAATAGCTGTGATGTTGGCATTTGCTCTTTTTACTTCTATGTCGTTTGCACAAACAGTCACGCGAGTGACAGGTGCAGAGGCGATGATCAACGTCGATGAAGGGGAAGAATTCACCGCAGGGGACCGAGTGCAGTTTCTGACAAAAGATCTGAACGTGTCCGGAGAAGGCGAAGTCACCAAGGTTTCAGCTGGTGGAAAAAAGGCCTTAGTGAAAATCCTCGCGGGCAAAGTGCAAGTGGGTATGAGCTTAGAAAAATCACAGCCGCGTGCGCAAACTAAAGCCAGTCCGTCGAAAGAAGTGAAAAACGGGAACATCTCTTATTCTTCTTTGTCAGATCGCGAACGTAAAATTTTGCAGATTGGTGAAATCACGCCGGCCCGTTATGTCGTTGGCGGTATTTTGGGGACGTACCCTCTGGGGTTCGGTATCGGGCAAGCGATTCAAGGACGCTACTTAGATACGGGTTGGATTTTCACGGTGGGTGAGGCCGCTTCGATCTTGGTGATGATTTCAGGTATTCGCGATTGCTGGCGTGGCAGCTATTATGAAAGTTGCAATGATGGTGGTGCCATCGTTGCTGGTGCGATCGGATTCCTTGGTTTTAAAGTCTGGGAGAT
>CAMLMF010000418.1 GCA_946480995.1 uncultured Bdellovibrio sp.
GCGCGATCTGCACATACCACTGTGTGTGAACGGCGCCATCTTAGGCACAGCCGTCATTCCATCTGCTGACGACTTAAATAAAGAAAAGCAACAAGGTGTAACTCAGTTAGTGCGCATGGTTTTAGAACCAGCTATGTACAAATGGCACCTTGAACAAAAAGAAGCCAATCTGATGGAGTTAAGCAAAGCCAATCTAACATTAGATAACGTTTTGCTTTTCGGTGAAGAACCCATGCCTTCCATCGATGAAATCCTAGCCGGAGACGTCGCGGAACTAAACGAAGGTCCAGCTGAAGATTTGATTTCTAACTTAATCCACCTGGAAGGCCGCTCTGAGCTGACAAACAAAAAAGTCGCTTTGCAGCTGCACGAAATCACGGGTCGTTGGGCGTTTGTACCTTTTAACGATATCAAGGGACAACTGCACTCGTCGCAAGACATTGCGAAAATGGGTGCTATGACAATTTATATCGAAAACGTGGCCGCTTTAAACTCTGCAGAACAAGAACTTCTGATGGATTATATTGGCGAAGATCGCTTTTCTGACGAGCCCTTGATTATTACTAGCTCATTCCAAAGTCTGGAAGAGCTTGCAGCGACTCTGCATTCAGATCTGCTCGACGAAGTTTCTGTAAACTGTTTTGAAGTCGACCGCGCACCTTTAACAACTCAAGGCCTTCGCGAAGTTTTAGAGCTCTTTTTTGTGAAAGAATCTCCTCTCGACGCTCAATAGTTTAATTCTTGTAAATCGGCGGAGTGTCTGTGAGAATTTTCTCATGGTCACTCACGATGATTTTTTAGTTCCATTTTTAGATCGCTCTTTAAACTCCAACGCTTACAAGGTATTTTCCTTGGCCGGGGACGCTTCCAATCGTCGCTATTACCGCGTCGTCTTGGACAATCAATCCTGGGTCCTTATGCGCTGGGAACCCTTTCAGCCTGACAATTATCCTTTCTTAAGCGTTCTAAATCATTTTGCTAAAAATGGTGTACAGGTCCCACAGGTCATTGCCATGTCACCGCCTGAAGGCTTAGTGCTTTTAGAAGATCTGGGTGATTTAACTTTAGAACGCAAATTTTGGGAAAGCCAAAACCAAGATGCTGCGATTGAGTTTTATAAAATGGCCGTAGATGAAATCGTAAAGATCCATCACCCAGCAACTTTAGACAAATCCGATTGCACCGCTTTTAAAATCCAATTCGACACAGAAAAATTTCTGTGGGAAATGAACTACGGAAAAGACAATCTAATCCACGGCATCTTAAATTTTAGTTTTAACGAATCTGTTGCTAAAGAAATGTCGAATATTTTTCTGGATGTGTGCTCGCGTTTGGATAAAGAACCAAAGCGCATTGCTCATCGCGATTACCATTCCCGCAACTTGATGATCAAACTTGATAAAATGACCGTGATCGATTTTCAAGATGCGCGCCTGGGTCCGATTCAATATGACTTAGTCAGCCTTATGCGTGATTCATACGTTGATATGACTGACACCATGGCAAAAGACTTAATTGATTATTACCTAGAAAGATCTAAAGAATATTTACCCAAAGATTTTTCGCGGGAACACTTTGATCGCATTTATGAACTGCAGTCTTTGCAGCGTTGTTTCAAGGCTTGCGGCAGCTTTGCTAGCTTTTATCACCAACGCCAAGACCGTCGTTACTTAAAATACCTACCGGGAACACTTCGTCGCGTAATGAAAGCGATCAACGAATTCCCAGAGTACAAAACTTTCGCAGACGTCTTGATTGATTCCGGTGCGTTAGAAAGAAAGTACGAAAACCTATGAACGTAATGCTTTTGGCAGCGGGTGAAGGCACTCGTCTGCGCCCCTATACTGAAGTTCTGCCAAAGCCTGCGATTCCATTTCTGACAATTCCCCTGGCGGCGCACGCCTTAAGTTTTTTGCGCGGCTTTACGATTGATAACTTGGTTGTAAATACCTATCACCTTCCGCACAAAATCCACGAACTTTTCCACACTCTTCCCCACAAAGCAAAGTCCCTGCATTTTTCTGATGAAGTCGGAAAAATTTTAGGCAGCGGTGGAGGTTTAGGTAAAGCCCGAAAGCATTTCATTGGTGGTGGCGACTTTTTTATGATGAACGCAGATGAGGTGATTCTTCCGGAAAACCCCGAGGCACTTAAACTTGCAATGACCACGCACCAGAAAAATAAACCAATTGCCACACTGATGGTGATGGAACATCCAGCCGTCGGAACTCAATTCGGTGGCGTGTGGACAGATGCTAGTGGCAAGGTCTTAGGTTTTGGTAAAACAGCTTTACCAGGAAGCACAAAGGGCTGGCACTTTGTGGGTGCGCAGATTCTTTCGGAGCGAGTTTTCAAATACATTCCGCTGGAAGGCGAAACAAATATTTTGTACGACTCTTTAACGCAAGCCCTGGCCGCTGGCGAAGTTGTCGAAATTTATCCGTTCAAAGCAACATGGTTTGAAACAGGCAATCCCAAAGATTTTATTCACGCTTCGGAAGAATGTTTTAAATATCTGTTTGCTGCTAATGATTCTTATCAAAAACAAACCCTGCAAAAGAATTTAAAAGATTTTTCTGCAAAGGCCGTTAATTTTGTAAAGATGGATCAAGCGCAGGTTTTATGCGCAGAAGACGCACAGATTGCTAAATCCGCAAAGTTATCAGGCATCGTAACGATAGGTTCTGGCTGTGTGATTAAAGAAGATGCGCAGTTAAAAAATGTCATTATCGGCAATGGTGCGACTGTTTCAGCCAACACCACTGCATCCGATAAAATCTTTATCTAGATTATTTCTGTAAAAGTAAATCTGATTCGTTAAAGAAAGACTCTTGGCTTTCTTTAACTTTATAGCGACGGTTCATCATCAAGAAGATACTGTCAGCAGCAACTCCGATAGGTTCACCGTTATAGTTTTTCTGCATACCCGCTAAGCTTGAAGGGTCGCGCACAACACCCACAGGTGTCGCTGCCGCGGCATAACCTCCGCCGCTGTCAGAGGCTGAAGCCGTGTTAGAGCCTCCACCTGAACCGCCACCTTCATCAAAGCCCATGGACTCTGTCGAC
>CAMLMF010000419.1 GCA_946480995.1 uncultured Bdellovibrio sp.
TAACCGCTTGCTCTGGCGGCAGCAGCAGTAAAGATCTTTCTGAACCGGCTAACTGTGAGCTTTCAGGTCAATCCTATGGTATCGTTGGCGGCTACGCTTTAGGCTCTGGCAACGAACTCAGCGCCAGCACAGTTCTGATTATTCATATCGACTCAGATAAAAAAACCAGCATCTGCACAGGCACTCTTGTCGATTCAGACAAGGTTCTTACGGCGGCTCATTGTATTTCAGCTTATGGCGCAGGCAAAACAGCCATCGCCTTTACGAACAATGTCGGCTGTGTCGAACAGGCTCCAAAACGTACTCTGCGCCTTGTTACCAAAACGGCCGTGCATCCTGACTACTCTTATTATAATGGCGAAATGAACAACGCCAACTACGACTTGGCCGTCTTAAAATTCACCGGTGGCATGGCTGACGGCTATAAAGTGCGGTCTTTACCCTCGAAAAACTTTTCTTTAGCCGCAAATGATCTTTTAGTGATGAGTGGCTATGGCGTGACCACGGAAGACGGCGGAGACTCAGGCACTCTGCGCTTTACGACAGCCAAACAAGATCGCATGATGAATCAAGTTTACGTGAAAGGCAGAGACAAAACACTGAGCTTCCCCACAGCCATGATCGTGGATCAGCCTGACAACGGCGTTTGCTCTGGCGACTCTGGCGGACCTCTTTATGCAAAAACGGATGCGGGCTTAACTTTGATCGGCATTGCCTCTATGGGCGTTGACCATCGCGCCACCAAAACTTCAGAGGTGCGCGTGTGCCATGGGGTTTCGTTATTCACCAATGTGCGTGATCATTTGGATTGGATCAAAAAACAGCTTCGCTTTCTTTAAGCCCGGCCCCCGCAGGAAGACTTGCTTAACTGACGAGCAAGTTTTTCTGAAGCGCTGCGTTTTAACGGCCCAACTCTGTTCTTTTAAAAAAAGAGCTTGAGTATTGGGCCTCTTTTATTTAGAAAAGACTCCTCAAGCGCGGGTGTGGTGTAATGGTAGCCACGAGAGACTCAAAATCTCTTGGATTCACGTCCGTGGGGGTTCAAGTCCCTCCACCCGCACCAAATGCTTCCCTTCCTTTTTCTTCGGACAGTCCTCGCTCTTTTTTTTCACTGCTTGTTTAGCTTTTGTTTTGCTTCGTCGTGGTTTTTTGCCTCCGTTTCTTATTCTTGTTCCTGCGGAACTCGAAAAAGGAAGGGAAGCATTTGGTCCGCCTTCATTCTGGCTTGCGCTGGGGGCGGGTTCGGGGATTGGTTTGCGTTGGTATTGGGGCATTTAGCTTTTTGGGCGATTGTCTTTTTCTGCCTTTGGCAGAAAACTCCTCTTCTTTTTTTGTGGGGAGTTTTTTCGGAATATTAATTTAGATTATTTATTCTTTTTGTTATATCAGGGGGCATGCCGAAAATTCCTGTTTACCTTATTGAAGCGTTTATTTCCTTTTGTCAGACTCGGCATATGGAGTCGGCGGCACGTCGGCTGGGGGTTTCGCAGCCTGCGCTTTCTAAGCAGCTGATGGCTTTTGAAAAAATGCTTCCGCAACCCGTCTTTACATTTCGGGGGCGGCAGAAGGTTTTGACTTCTTTTGGGGAAGAACTTTTTGTGCAGTTGCAGGATCGTCTTTCGGGGTTGCAGGAGTTAATTGAACAAACCAGCTTAAATTATGCTGATCCGGCGACTTCGTTTGTGCGCATTGCTTCGCGCCGGGAAGTCTTGGATCGCTTTGCTGAGCGCCTCCCTTTTCCTGGAACCCTGCAATTCGTTGAATCAGCTAATGCCAGCACCATCGCCGGAGTTTTAAGTCGCAGTTTTGATTTGGGTATTGTTCATCAAGTCCCGGACTCTAGCGAGCTGATTGCGCGCCCCCTGTTTCAAGATCACTTTATGCTCGCAATTCCTAAGAAAATGCTTAAAACACCGCCCACAAAAATCAAGGATCTATGGCGGGAGCTGAAGGCTTTGCCAGTCATCTGCTATAAAAAACCTGACGAAATTCTGACACATATTTGTGAAGCCCAAGGAGTGAGCTTTGCCTCTTTAAAGATCACCCGCATTACCGCCAACTATTTAAGCGTGGCAAAGCTGGTGAATGCCGGACTGGGGTGGGCCACCCTGCCCACGCATATAACCACAGTTTCAAATAACAATCACATTATCCCGGTCTCGCTCAAAGACTTTCCACCGCGCCAGTTTTACGCCGTCTTTCGCCAGGAAACCAAAAATGCTCCATGGTTGCGCGAGCTTTTGCAAGAACTAGCCGTTTGTTTCGCTGAACAAAAGTAGTTGCAAAAAGGAGCTAAGAAAATCAGCCGAGTAAAAGCTCACGTATGAATGTGAACTTCCTAAGCACTCCGAGATTAAAAAAAATTTATCTCTTCGGAAAACCTTTCGCAGAACTGCCACGCATTAAGAGATTCATTGACGCTTTGACTGAGCTGGAATAAAGATTTGCACCAACCATTTCCCTTTTAGGTATGTGCTTCTTTGTGAAAAAAATGTTCTTGAAATTTTCATTCTTCATTTTCATTCTTACGTTTTTTTCGGTGGCATTTTCTGCAAACAATCCACCCGTGAATACTTTCGCAGCTCTTTGTTATCACGACATCAGCAATGGCTTTGTGGGTAACTCTTTCAGCCTGCGCAAAAAAGACCTGATCACGCATTTTGATTACCTTAAAGCCCACTACAATGTCGTCAGTCTTCAGGATCTGCGCGAAGCCTCCGCTGGCAAAAAAGAAATCCCCGACAAAGCTGTCCTTTTGACCTTTGATGATGGCCTAGAGTCTTTTTACGAAAATGTCTTTCCACTTCTGAAAGAATATAAGTTCAAAGCCGTCTTTGCGATTGTGGGCAAATGGACTGAGGAAGGCCAAGCCCCAGATTATGGCTTTAAAGACGCCAATCCAAAAATGTCCAATTGGGCACAACTAAAAGAAATGTCCGAATCAGGCTGGGTCGAAGTGGTTTCGCATAGCTACAACCTGCACCAAGGACAGATCTTTAACCCACAAGGCAACCAGGCCGCCATGGCGAGCTATCTGAAATACGATGCCGCGACAAAGTCTTATC
>CAMLMF010000420.1 GCA_946480995.1 uncultured Bdellovibrio sp.
GACGTTTGAGCTAATTGCGCTACGGCTAAAGGTAAGTTCGCGATTTCGTAAGCAGCCTTAACCGGGTCAATCACTTGCACGTACAATAATGCATCGATTTCGATCGACACGTTGTCACCCGTAATTACTTTTTGGCTAGGAACATCGAACACTGTTTCACGCAAGTCTAAGCGCGAAGATGTTGTCAACACGTCATGGTCCAACCAGTAAATACGACGAGGCTGATCAAAGAACGGGATCACAAAGTTCAAACCGTTTTTTAGCGTGCGAGAGTAACTGCCCAGACGCTCAACCACCATACATTCACTTTGCTGGATTACGTACACAGTTTTTGACAAAGCTAAAATCGCCAAAGCTGCGATCACTAAAAGTACTACAAAAGCAATTTCCATATTTTTCTATTTCCTTTCAAAAGAAATCTTCAATTCAATTTTAAAATTCGTGGCTTAAATATCTTCATTCAAAGGCTGTACCCACACTTTGTTGCCATCCATTTTTGTGATGGTCACAAGGGTGCCAACAGTCAGCTCTTTTTCGCTGTAACTGCGCGCCTGCCAAGTGTCGCCGTAAAGCTTTACATATCCCGTTTTACCTGGAGCAATCGGTTCAACCACAGAGGCTTCCGCCCCAATCATTCCGTCTGCTGTTGTTCGGGCTCGTGGCATGTGAAGGACATCCTTTAAATACTTACGCACTAAAAAGAAGGCCGCGCATTGTGCGACAATCAGAATAGGCACTAAAATAAATAAATTTCCAGTAAAAGCTGCTGCGGCCGCTGTGATAATAAAGCCCAATCCGATCGGCAGAATTACAAATCCCGGCACGACAGCTTCGGCTAAGACTAGCACTAAACCTATCGCTAAAAATTGCAACCAGAGGTTGTCTTGTAACATCATGACCATTTTTTATCCTTATTCGAATTCTGACTTCAGAGATTTAATTTTGTTTAAACGCACGTCTAAAAGGTCTTTCAACACTTGCACCAGTAACGGTTCAATATCCTTGTCCGTTGCACCAGTATTTGAGACGATTTTTTCGTACAGATCTCGTGTTTTGCGGCTTACCGATAAAGTGATTTTGGTATCACTAAAATAGTCTTCCAATAAGTCGCGAATTAAACCGCTGACGTTGATTTGCGCCTTGCTTAGGCGATCATATTGGTCTTCCTCGATAAGTACGCTGATTCTTTTCACATTGTCAGACATAAAGCTCCCGTTAATGCGTATAAATATGCATTAATATTATTCAGTATGCAATGAATATTATAGGAAGCGTACCGTTTTGAAAAAAGTGCCTTTGTTTCCTGGGCTTAGCTCCACGCGCTAGACATGGTGATTTGTCCCGTGCCAGTGCGGATGCTGCCTAAGCGCCAAGCTTTAACATTGGTTTCATTTAAATGCGTGAGGACTGCGTCCGCTTCGGCCTTTTTTACTAACACTGTCAGGCCGATGCCCATATTGAAGGTACGGAAGAGTTCTTCTTGTGGGATGTCGACTCTTCTCACAATTGTTTTAAAGACCGGGGCGATTTCATCTGTGCTTGGCCAGAAGTTTAAATCATAGTCGAAGCTTTCACTCATGCGTGGGATATTGTCGATGCCTCCGCCAGTCATGTGCGCGGCTGCAAGGATCGAAGAAGAAAATTTTCTGCGTAGGTCTGTGAATGTCTGTACGTAGATTTTTGTCGGCTCTAAAAGTTGTTCAATCAAAGTCGTTTCGTGATCATCGACGAGTTTTCTTAAGAGCGAATAACCATTTGAGTGAAAGCCGCTCGAAGCGATGCCCAAAAGAACGTCTCCTTCAGCCATGTCTTTTTCTGTGAACATTTCTTCTGGCGATAAATCGCCGACGCTGAAACCGGCCAGGTCGTATTCCCCGTCTTGGTAAACGCCTGGCATTTCTGCGGTTTCACCACCGATTAAGGCCATGCCGGATTGTTTACAGCCGTCGACCATGCCAGCGATTAATTCTTCGCTGACGCGCGTATCGAGCTTTCCGAAGGCCATATAGTCTAAGAAAAACATCGGGCGCGCGCCCACACACAAGAGGTCGTTCACACACATGGCGACAAGATCAATGCCGATGCCATGATGTTTGTTGGCTTTTTGTGCGAGCTTTAATTTTGTGCCGACACCGTCTGTACATGAAGCTAAATATTTTTGTTCGTTTAATTTGTAAACGGCCGCGAAGCCCCCGATACCTTGCAAGACTTGATCGTTGAAAGTTGTCGGCACTAGGGTTTTGATGCGATCCACGAAGGCGTCGGCTTTGTGCACGTCAACGCCGGAAGCTTTGTAGTCTATGGATTTCGTCATTTTGTCTCCTCGTTAAAAATTATATTAAATCCCGTGACGTGCCGCTAGTGGAGGAAGTGGCGGCGGTTCGTGAACATCATTGCTACATCTAGTTTATTCGCTTCGGCGATAACTTCGTTGTCTTTGACCGAGCCACCGGGCTGGATGATGTATTTCACGCCAAGCTTTGCCGCCACCTGCACTGAGTCTGCGAAAGGAAAGAAGGCGTCAGAGGCTAAGACCACTTGTGAGACGTCTTTGATTCCTTTGTCGGCAAGGCGCGAGGTGATTAGCTTTTGGATGCAGTCGATGCGGTTGGTTTGTCCTGAACCCATGGTTAAGAGTTCGAACTCGGGGCCTTCTTGCTGGCAGAGGGCAATGGCGTTGCTTTTTAGATTTTTTACGGCAAGCATCGCAAAGCCCGCAAGTTTTTGTTTTTCGGCGCTGAAGTTGTTGGTTGTAACGACCTTTGCATGGCTTAGATCGAAAGAGTCTTGTTCTTGCATCAACATTCCACCCTCAATCGAACGGACTTGCCATGCTGATTGCGATTTCAAACTTACTTCCAGCACGCGACAGTTCTTTTTTAATTTTTCGCGGGCGCTATCGGTGAAAGACGGCGCAAGGATTACTTCCACGAATTTTTCTGCAAAGAAACTGGCAACTTCATCTGTCACAGGGAAATTTAAGGCGATGATTCCACCGAAGGAGCTTTTTTCGTCGCCTTTCCAAGCTTTTTCCAAAGCGCGCACG
>CAMLMF010000421.1 GCA_946480995.1 uncultured Bdellovibrio sp.
TCGTGTCGGAAAACCTGACTTGCCGTTGCAAAAATGGCTTGAGTTGTTATTTAAAGAAACAGTTCAGGTGGCCGGGAAATCAGCCAGCTATCGTTTGCAGGTGTCTTTCGTAAGACCCCTTAACGGTAATCTGACCACCTCTGCGCCGTTGTTGATGGTTCCTGTAAAGGAGTTTGATGGGCAAGATGCAGAGAAAATTAGCCAAGGAATTTTGAACACTCTGGACATGTTGGGCCTTAGAAAAACCGATGGTGACATTGTTTTTGATATCCGAGTCATTAAAGAAAATACCAACCTAGGAATTCAGTCCCTCGAGCTTGATAATGACGATGTCATTCTAGCTCGTTAGTTCGCTGTCTTTTAACTTATTTGCATAAAGAAAGGGCGACCAGTAGATCGCCCTTTCTTATATTTTAGTCCTTGAAAAAGAAAAGCCACAGCAGGATCACAACAAACCCTGGGACACCCAAGATGTATAATAAAATGGGTACGCCAATTTTCCCCTGAACATCCTCGATCAGTTGATTGATTCTTTTCATATGTGCCTCCTGAATTAGGTCCTACGGGTTACATAAGTTGATTAACGATTCAAAGTCGCTTGGATTTCCTTGGCTTTTGCTAAGTGTTGTTCGACGTGGGTTTTTGTCGTTGTTAAGAAGTTTCGGTATTCTGGATTTTGTGCTTGCGGAATAAATTTTTCGTTCAGGTCTGTCAAAAGTTGCTGATGCATTTCGACTTGGCCGTCAATATATGCTCGGTCAAAGTCAGGCCCTTTTTTCTTTTTCATATCCGATATTTTGTTTTTAGAATTTTCCTTAAGGGTTTTTGCATCGCCGTTAGATTTCTTTTTAATATCTGCGTCCTTGGTAACTTTTTTTCCATCTTTCATGTTCATTTTGTGTTCATTGATCATGTGTTCCGCATAATCTTTAATGGCTCCTGAATCAGACTTCGATTTGGCGGTTTTTGCCATGTCGATTTCCGCGTCGTTAGCGACTTCCATGATCTCTGCGATTTCACCGTCTGAAAGAGCAGCCCATGCAAAGTGTCCACCCAAAAATGTCATTCCTGTTGCTACTAATAAACTTGTTAATTTCATAAGTACTCCTTTTGTACATGAGGTATGTTCAAAAGTGTCAGCGCATTGGTCAATGGAAAGGGACTCTCTTTCTAAGATGTAAGATGAGTGTTGGGTCTCGATGTCTAAAAGCAAATTTCTTAAACTTTAGCTTAAGATCTGTTCTTGATAAGATGTCGACAGGAAGTCGGAGGCCCCGTGACACTACATTCAACCCGCCTTGAACAATGATGAATAGAGTGAAATTTAGAATAAATTGGGAACGCCTTAGCACCAAGATGCTCGATGATGATATTTTTGATATGTCGGCAAGTTTGGCGTTTTACACGGCCCTATCGTTAGCGCCGATTTTGATTCTTCTGCTGACATTTTTGTCGTTTATGGGCGAAGGTTTTCGCCAAGAGCTGCTTTTGCAAATTCAGGATCTCGTGGGTATCGAGGCCAGCAAGGTCACACATGCGATTGCTGAAAGTGTGGATCAGCAGCCGGAAATTCGAGATTTTGCCGGAATCTTTGGGGTGAGCACATTAATATTTTCTGCGGGTGTTATATTTGGCAGCTTGCGCCGATCGCTAAATAAGATATTTGAAGCCCCAGCCGCTGGTGATCCAGTCTCTACGAATATACTAAGTGGTGCCTGGGCATTTGCTAAAGATAAACTTTTTAACATGGGTATGGTTTTAACATTCGTGTTTATTTCCATTGTCTCACTTTTAATCTCTTCAGTGATCTCCTTGTCGCTAAAAGGTGCGGCCCAGGCCTTGGGACAACTCATAAATTTATTTGTTTCTTTTCTTATTTTCTGGCTCTTGTTTGGCGCGATATTCTGGTTCTTGCCACAAATAAAGACGCGACGGAGAGTGGCAATTTTGTCAGGGTTTATTACGGCAATATTGTTTTCATTGGGGAAGTCTCTAATCGGAGTATATTTAGGGCAAAGTGCTGTGGCCTCGATGTATGGCGCAGCGGGTTCGCTTATTTTGCTGCTGTTGTGGGTTTACTACTCTTCGCTAGTAATTTATTTTAGCGCTGAATTGTCTTACGAAATCAACCGGGAGGTCGCGCATGAAAAGAATTTGGAATAAGCTCGGCACTGCAGGCAAGGTTGCTTTCGTTTTCGTCACACTGCTAGTTGTGACGCGTGTATTTTTACCAGTGGGGATCAAGTATACGATCAATTGGTATTTGGATAAAAAGCTGACAACTTATCAGGGGCGAATTGATGACTTCGATTTAGCCCTTTATCGGGGCGCCTATCAAATTCAAGAATTAAAAATTTGGAAGCGCACGAGCTCAGAGAAAAATCCGTTTCTCTTCGTTGACCAATTGGATTTATCTTTGGCATGGCGAGGTCTGTTTCAAGGCAAGCTCTTAGGCGATCTGAAAGTGAGTGGAATGCGTCTTGCCTTCTTAGACAGTGAAGCGAAAGAAAAGAAGGAAACGGGCGAAGGTGAAGATTGGAAGTCCGTTGTGGGCAAGCTGATTCCTATCGAACTGGAGTCTTTGAAGATTCGGGAAAGCTCTGTGCATTTTGTGAATCGGGATTTGAAAGTCCCCTTAGATGTGGTCTTAGACCAGATTACCTTAGATGCCACAAATATTAAAAACACCGAGGAAAGTATTGAGATACTGCCAAGCGCTGTGAAGTTCAGCGCGCGTTTTCAGAAAACAGCGCCCGTCAAGGGCCAGGCGCGAATGAATCTGCTCGCAAAACTGCCAGTCTTTGAAGCGAAGGCACAGATGGAAAAGCTGGACATTACAAAGATAAATGATTTTTTTGTGGCCTACGGCCCCGTCAGTTTTACCAAAGGAAGATTTTCGATCTTCGCAGAGGTCAGTACCAAGGACAACCGCATTGTGGGATACTTAAAACCTTTCTTTGAAGGTCTCGACGTGATCAGTGAGCACGAGCACTTTGACTCACCGAAAAGATTCTTTAATGAAGTCACTTTGGCTCTTGGCAATTTG
>CAMLMF010000422.1 GCA_946480995.1 uncultured Bdellovibrio sp.
AGCGACATGGCATTTAAGGGCTGAAATCTTGTCGATCGATGGAATGTCCATCATGCTTGGTGCCGTTGTTGCGTTTTCAAAGCGATTTTTTAGCTTTTCATAGAAGCCCGGAATAGTTTCCGCATGTGCCGTGACGGCAGCTCCGAAGCTAAGGCATAAAACTAGTACTAATGATTTCATAAGGTCTCCTTGTTAGGTGTTGTTTCTGGCACCATTTCTAAGAGACCTTGAGAAGATTTTCCATTTTGCGCAGATAAAGTGTTAACTAAAAAGATCAACGGGAAAATTTGTTATGACGATATAAATGTAAAACGTCTTGCGTGGGGAAGTGTCACAGGCTCTCAATGAATAACAGCGCTTCAATCCATGAAGAATCTATCGTTGCGAACTCGCGAGTTTCACGCAATGTTTTAATTTCCTCTCCGGTCACCGCCTGGGACTTGTTCATGGAAACTGTTAATAGGTTTTCATAAGCACTGTGGCCAGCAAGAGTTTGGAGAGTTTTTCCTGCGCATAACCTCTGAATAACACTGTGCAGAGTTCCTTCGCTAAATAGGGTGAAGATGCCTTTTGCGGAGTACAGGAGGTCTTCGTATTTTCGTTGAACCTGTTCGTTTAAAAGCTTGTCAGTTTTCTCTGAAAGATTTTCGCGGCAAAGACCTTTCTCGTGTAACTTTTGGGTCATCGCAGACAGGGGTATCTGCTGAGTTTTATCAAGTGCAAGACCGATGCGCTCTTGGTGAGATGCGACTTTGCTTTGTAAATACTGAGTGAGTTCTTCTCTGGAAGTTTTATTCGCAATCTGCGCATAGAAATTGTCGCGAATTTTCTGCTCTTTTTTTTCGATAGCAGGGAAGTAAAACAGGTCCGAGTTTCTAATGTCAGTGCAGGGATAAGGACGACTGTTGATTTCCAGTTTATAAAACAATGACGAGATGTCGTGGTTCGTAGCATAGTCTTTAAGGTAATATTCGCGGAGCCATGTTCTTGCTGAATTTGATTTTTTCTTTATATCTAAAGCGACTGCTAAGTCTTGCGCGGACTTCAACGGTTGCGCTAAGAAAACTTCTAAGATGTCTTTATAAGTATTCGCACTATAGCTATAAAAAGAAGGTACTTCATTTAGATCTTTAAGGCCTGATGGAGTTTCTTTCGCATTCACTTGATACATAAGCGCATTGATAGTCCCGCCAACATAGTATTCGCTGTTTTTTGGAGTTTGAGGTGCTCCGACAGAGTTGCTGCGTAGGCTATTGAGATAGCAAAGTCTTGTGCCTTCGGAATTTTCATAAAGGTTACCGACGTTGAAAGCCTCTTCGAAGTAAGTACGGCGAGCTAAGGCGTTGGCAATGCCTTCGATAAAAGCTATTTCCTCACTCGTCCCTTGATCGTAAATGATGTCGTCTTTTTGCACGCGACGATGCCAGCTCGAAGTGTCCGGGAACTCTTGTCCAAGGATTTTTTTGTGCGCCCAGTTTACGGACTCATGCAGGAATAACACCGCATTTGTATGCCAGTCGATTTTGTTATTGCGATTGTTTGTCCAGTGAATTGATTCCGTTTGCAAATCAACCCAAGTGGCCTCTTCGCTTGCGACTGAGCCGTATTTAATTTTTAAGGAATTTTTCGTTAAGACCACCGGGATTTTACCCCAGCGCTCGGAAATCTTTTGCAGCAGGTAGGGGCCATATTGGAAACCCATGCCGCCTTCAAGTTGTTTGATATTTAATAGATTGAAACTAAAGTACCAATAGATTTCGTTAAAAGTCGCATCGTTGCAAATATCGTGAATGAGGCTTTCGGCGCGGGAATTTTCTATGCTGATGGCGAAAGTATTTTCAAACCCCGCCGGCAATACAGGGTAAGTTCGTGTGCTATCGTTAGAGCAAGTTTGCACTGACGTTAGCTTTTGAACTTGGTTTTTCATTTGTTGTGTAAAGGTGAGATTGCTCCACAGGTGGTTTAATTGCTCAAGCCATGTGCTCCAGCGTTTTTCGCGCGTACTTAATTCATCCGGCTTAGTCAGAGCCGACATGTCGCCGCCACCATTGCTGCTGGTGCCGCCTTGACGTTGTATATTGCGCAGGTCGATTTTCTTATCAAATTTGCGGTCGAAGTTTTGCAAATGCTCTTGAAAGTTCTTAAGATCTTTAAGCTCTTTGCTTTTTTCGGCTTGGTTGAATTTAGAAAGGTCTAATGGAATAGAAACGGGGCTGCCGTTTTTTGTATCGACTGTGTTTAGACTTTGAGCGAAGGCGCACGAAGTCCAAATAATGAAATTTGAAATGAGAATAAACAGAGCTTGATACAAGATCGATCTCCCGTCGTATATTGCCTTAAGGCTGCAAATGCAGGGCCTGTCTCAAAATGAGAAAGCCCCCTCGAGCGAAGGGGCTTCTTGCGCAGACTATTTGTATGACTCTGACAGTGTTGAGTTGTCAGACAACGCTTTGATCGTCACATGGAATGGCTTGCAGTTTTCTGCGCTGTTGCCATCCGCGATACAAGCTTCGCTTGCCGCAACTTGTGCAGGTCCCGTCGCGCGATTTGAAATCCCGCTGTAAGATTTTACGATCATTGCGTCAGTACTTTGGGCTTGGCCAGCGTAGACATAGATCGTTACAAGATATGGTGGCGCTACGACACGGGCAGCTTGGGCTTGGGCTGTGATGATCATTGTAAGAGCTGCGATTGCTAGGTTCATTTTTTTCATTTGATTCTCCTTGGTTTGGTTCGTTTTAGTTGATTGCTGCTATGCGGTATTTATAAATCTTTGGCCTTTCGTATTCCACTAAAACTTTATAAAATATAAGAGATAAAATTAATGAATTATTAAATATATATGCAACTATATGATTTTACTGACTATAAAGAGTTCCTAAAAGCGCTATTCGAAAACTCTAAAGAGCATGGATTTAAAAGTTCCGTGGCCGAGAGCTTAGGCACTCCCTCGTCTTTCTTATCCCAGGTCCTGCATCGCGAGGTTCATTTTTCTCAAGATCACGCTTACAAGCTCGCCCAGTTTTTAAACCTGCGCGAAA
>CAMLMF010000423.1 GCA_946480995.1 uncultured Bdellovibrio sp.
CCGCTGGGGCAGTGGCATTGACTTCACTCAACGGGCAGCCAATCGCGAAAAGGGCCGCTGGTCCTTAAGCGAATGGATGGAAATGAAAAACCGCAATCGCATGATGGATATGTGGCTATCGATGAACTCGCCATCTCCTTTTGAGTTTTCTCTCGGGGGCTCGTACAACTCTTACAAAACCTCGGTGGTCGGATCAAATACCGAAACCTCAGCCAATGATTATGCGGGCGAGGCCTCGGCCTATGCGCAGTTTGTTGGCGTAACCACGGAATATGAAAATAACACGCAAGAACAGTACAATGATTTTTCGGGAATGCTGAACATTCGTTTGCTTGGCAACTCGATCCAAAACACATCCTTCACGATCCATTATGGGCAACGTGCCCGTGAAGTTGCAGGCCCCACGGCCTATCGCCTGAGCCAGCAATTTGGACAAGCGTCCTTACAGGTTTATTTAACGAAGTATTTTGGTTTGAACGGGAGTTATCGTTATTTCCTCCCCACATCC
Organism: uncultured Bdellovibrio sp.; assembly: GCA_946480995.1. The sequence goes on from CAMLMF010000423.1 coordinate 509, forward strand.
ACGGATGAATTAGGAGAAGTCGGAGGAAATATCACCGAGGCAGGGCTTTTTATAGACTTTAAAGCCGTACGTATCTTCGGTGCCTGGTACAAGGAGAGCCAGAAAACAAAAATCCCTGCTGCGACGGATGATACTATCACCGATCGCACAGGGATTAGGTCAGGCATTAAAATTTTCTTTTAGGTCATTTACAGCAAAAAATAAAATCAAAGCCCAAGAGTAGACTTTGCTACTCCGGCGGAGCCGGAGTGCCAGTCAGGTAGAATAAATTAATCCAATTGGATTAATTTATTCTCGCCGCTTACGAAGTAAGACTCAACAGATTGCTCGTGAGAAACTGGAGAAGTCACTTTCCACTCCATGTTCATTTGCATTCCTGCTACAGGATCACGTTTTGAACCTGTGTTGAATACAGAAGGAACAACCGCAGTTGCATCCAACTGGAAGCCCCAGCCTACAGATACGTTTGCAGGTTGGAAAGTTGCGTTTGTGATGTATTTACCAACGCCATCCGCAGAACCGCCCGCTGTGTAAGTTACACGGTAAGAGTAATCTACAACAACCATACCGAAACCGTTTTCGTATTGTACGTTGTAGACTTTAGATTGCGGAATGTTCCAACCAGAAAGATCAGACCAGCAAGTCAAACCTTTAGGCAAAGCGTTTGCAGTGTCGATTTTCAAATTCACAACCGGGCGACCTGAATCGATAACCGCGAAGATTTTTTTACCGATGTTGATGATTTGATCGACGATCAATTCAACAGCGTTCAATGGATTCACAACGTCAGATGATTTTTCACCTGAAAACTTTGGCGCCAATGGCAATTGTGATGAATTGCAATCAGCATTCAAACCATTCACCGCAGACAAAGAAGTTTGTGGATATTGATCAGTAACTTCTGTGACTCTTACTTTTTTGATTTCGAAGTAAGCTTTATCAACAGCAAATGCAGATGAAGCCATGCCCAATGTTAAGGCAGCAACAACTAGAGAACGAATCATGAGGACCCCCTTATTAATTGCCGGCAAAGCTACCGCGGGGATTTTGGGGTTACAAATAAAAAAAATCCCCGAAAGGGATTTTTATTTTGCGCCTTGTGTTACCAAGATTTCGAAATGCTCAATAAAGGGAAGATCCACGTCTTAGAATTCGATGCACTCGACTCAACGCTGCTGACAGTCTTCTTGGTATATGACGCTAAGTAATAATTCAGACTCACACCGACGCGCAGATTATTGCGTATTTCTGGAGCAACTCCGAATTGCAACCACAGACTTGTGCCTTCCCAGTTTTCCGTGGTCGTGCCGTCAGAAAAAGTCGCGCGACTTAGAATATGGTAGGCCATGGCTAGATTAAAAATATCGCCACGCCCAAATTGCCACTTAACATAAGGCCCCGTATCTAGCGCCGAAAATGTTGTCGTCGTGTCTTGCTTTGCGGACAACGAAATTCCAGAAACGTTCCATCCGCCCCACAGGTCTTTTTGGATGTTAAACATCGCAGCCGCATTATAAAAATATTCCGTCGAAGAGGTTGTCGACGAAGATTTCAAATTATCAGAAAGGTACGTGCCGCCTACTTCCAAAAGTAAGCCCGCATGGGAACGCAAACACGTCAGTAAAATGAATAGGCTTAACAGTTTCTTCACAAGATAATTATCGGCGTATTAAGGGGTGCATATAATACACCTAGGCCGTTTCTAGACCGAGGTCCTAGCCACCAATAAAAAAGGCGCGGTCTGAGCGCGCCTTTGTTCTAGTTCCTTTTTAACAAGGCTCCGTAGAACCCATCAAAGCCCTCTTTATCAGGGCGCAGGTGAATTTGTTTTAGCAACGTCCAGCGTGAACCGTGTTCGGCCATGAACTTTTCGATTTGCTTTTCATTTTCGCTCGGCAAGATGCTGCAAGTGGCGTAAACCATCAGGCCGCCCTTTTTAGTCATCTCGCAATAGCTGGTCAGAATTTCGTATTGCAGATCATGCAAGCGTGCAATTTCTTCGTTCGACAACTTCCATTTTGAATCTGGGTTCCGACGTAAAACGCCGATACCAGAACATGGCACATCCAACAACACGCGATCTGCAGTTTCATACAAGCGCTTGATCACTTTACTTGAATCGATCAAACGAGTTTCAATCACGTCCACACCATCACGGCGCGCACGCACTTTCAGCTCTTGTAGTTTCCATTCATGAATATCCAAAGAGATGATCTTGCCTTTGTTCTTCATCAACGAAGCCATGTGCAAACTTTTGCCACCGGCCCCCGCGCACGCGTCGATCACGCGATGGCCCGGTTGCACGTCTAACAACGGCACAACCATTTGCGACGCCGCATCTTGCACTTCGAATAAACCTTTTTTGAAAGGCTCTGTGATGAAAACGTTTTTGCGTTCAGTGAGCTTTAACGTGTGCGGTAATTCTGGCGATACTTTCATCGCAGAAATCCCCGCCTCCGTTAATACTTTCAATAACTCATCCGGAGTGGTTTTAAGAATATTCGTTCTTAAAAAAACTTCGGCGGGCAT
>CAMLMF010000424.1 GCA_946480995.1 uncultured Bdellovibrio sp.
AGAAGCGGAAAAACGTATCCGCCGCTTAGATTCTGAAACAGAGATGAACCATAACTGGGTTAAGGAAACTTACACAGCTATTTGGAAGGGTGAGCGCGAAGCCGATGCAGCGAAATCTGAGTTGGTTGAAGCGAACTTACGTCTTGTGGTTTCTATCGCTAAGAAATACACGAACCGCGGTTTGCAATTCTTGGATCTAATCCAAGAAGGTAACATCGGTTTGATGAAAGCCGTTGATAAGTTCGAATATCGTCGTGGTTACAAATTCTCGACATACGCGACTTGGTGGATCCGTCAAGCGATCACTCGCGCGATTGCCGACCAAGCTCGTACGATTCGTATCCCGGTGCATATGATCGAAACGATCAACAAACTTGTGCGTACGTCTCGTTATCTTATCCAGGAACTTGGTCGTGAGCCGACCCCGGAAGAGATCGCAGATAAAATGGACATGCCAGTTGATAAAGTTCGTAAAGTTTTGAAAATCGCAAAAGAGCCGATTTCTTTGGAAACACCAGTCGGTGAAGAAGAAGATTCGCACTTGGGCGACTTTATCGAAGACAAAAAGGTCATCAATCCTGCAGAAGCGATTGTGAACTTGAACTTGGCGGAACAAACTCGCCGTGTTCTTTCGACTTTAACTCCGCGTGAAGAAAAAGTTCTTCGTATGCGTTTCGGTATCGGTGAAGAATCGGATCACACTTTGGAAGAAGTGGGACAAGACTTCAACGTCACTCGTGAACGTATCCGTCAGATCGAGGCGAAAGCTCTTCGTAAGCTTCGTCATCCTTCGCGCAGTAACAAGTTGAAAAACTTTGTCGACAACTAAGTTGTCGCGCGGTTTTAGGTAACTAGGACAATCTAAAAATATACATTTTCAAAAGGCCCCTTTCGGGGCCTTTTGTTTTAGCGGCATCTAACGTCAGAAATTTCTTTGGATTTTTTGCCGTAAGCTTCAAGGCTTCCAGTTTTCGTTGCCGGATCAATTGCCAATACATAAGTCAGATTGTCGTGGATGTTTGTGCCAGCAAAGACTTCAGTGCCCTTTACATATTTGTTAGCAATATGAGCTGGTGCCGTTGTTAAAACTGAAAATGGGTTTTTACCGTAAAGTTCATTTGAAGAATCCATTTCGGCTGTGCCATGTTTCGTATCGACTTTGATGGTTAAAGTATCTGTATAGGCTGGCTGTTTTGTAGACCAAGCATCTAGTGGTTCTTCTACGCTGCAAGTATATGTTTTAGCTAGGGCGGCACTTGAAGCAGCTAGAACTATAAGACTGGTAAAAATAGCGTTCATTACTTTCATATAAGCTCCTTTATTTGAGTCATGCCCAATGCCTGCGATTTGTGTACCCGTCCCAGGGCCAAATAAACAAGTTTGGCTGTGAATAATGTCAAATCCTTAGACGGAAGAGCCCTTTTTTCGACTGCGAGGGCGGTGGATAATACTGAAGTCAACGGGCTGGTATCAAAAGATGATCCCTAGGAAGAGTTTCTTGCGAGGGCGCATTTCTTTGTTTATACCCTGTCCTGCACTCGATGTGCTTAGTAAAGGGAAGGGTATGAATTCTATGGTTTGGGGTACAGTTATTATAGTTATCGGTCTAAGTGTTTTGTTAGGCGCTGTGTTCGGGATTAATATTCCAGTCTTTAAAATACTTTTGGGCCTGTTGCTAGTGTACATGGGGATCAAAGTTATTTTTGGTTCTTTCTCTTTCAATTTGGAAATGGATAAGCGCTCTACGGATCACGAAGCTGTGATGTCGAAATCTCAGTTTCAGTATCCGAATTCAAAAAACTCAAAAGAATACGTCACAGTTTTTGGGAACTCTTCTTTGGATCTGACCTCTATAACGGATCCTGCGCCGACAGAAACCTTGGATTTGGTGACAGTGTTCGGCGAAAGTGTTGTTTACGTTAAAAAGGGCCAGGCCCTGCGTATTGAAAGTAATACGGTGTTGGGTAAGGCGGAGCTTCCGGGAAAGAATATTTCTGCGTTCGGAAAATTTGAATATCAAACACCGAATTTAGCAGTGACGGATCCGGCGTTAAATTTGAAGGTCGTTGCGGTATTTGGCTCTGTGCGTATCGTTGAAAAGGAATAATCCTAACCGAACTCTGACGACAATTCTTTTGGATAATGTGTATACCCTGGGGCACTACAAACATCCCCCCAAGGAGAATTTAATGAAACTTATCGTATCATCATTGTTATTGGTTATTGGTCTGTCTATTCAAGCTCAAGCGAACACATTGACTGCGGATCAAAATGCCGTTGTTAAAGAAGCTATCACAGAGGCTTGCGGTTATATGCGCAACCTGACTGAAGTCAGCCACACCGTGGAAACTGTTCGCGTCGACCAACTTCAAGATCTTTATTACACGACTGTTTTGACAGGCGAGCGTCGTTTGGATCAAAACGTATTCGACACTTATGTAATCACTGTTAGTTCTTCTTTGATGGCGGGTTATGACCACGTCAATAAAACTTCAGGTATCTTCTCTGTACAAAGCGTAAACTGCGTCCCTCAGTAAAGGGTCTTTTGGGGGCCTGCGGGTCCCTAAAGCTGCACAGCGCCGAAGTTCTATCTTTGATCCCCCCGCCATCTTTTGATAAGGTCTTAGTCGGTTTGGGGGGCTAGCTTAGTTGGTTAAAGCACGGTGCTCATAACACTGGGATCGGGGGTTCAAGTCCCTCGCCCCCTACCATCCTTCGCGCTTCATTTTTTAACCGAAGTCCACGCCATTTGAATCAGGTGGAGAATATCATCTTGGTTGATTTTTTTACCTACAGGCTTGTTGTGCAAGAAAAGGTATGAAGGTCCCATTATTAGAGAATAGGCGATAGGCCATGGGATATTTTGAACGAGTCCCTTTTTAACCCAACTCAAGTAAAGTTCGGAAGCTTTGTTTTGGCCCTCAATAAATAATTGATTGAACGCAATGAATTCATTATCTGTTCCCGCTTTCGCTCGCATTTCTTCCATGAACTTAAATAAGGCTTCATTTTTACTGGCCCAAATAAGCA
>CAMLMF010000425.1 GCA_946480995.1 uncultured Bdellovibrio sp.
TACGCATAAAGGTAATCCACCCCCGGATTCTGCAAGCCTTTGGTGGTTTTTGCCTGGTAAGCAAAAGCCTGATCGCGCCAGATCATATTGCTATAAAAGGCATGATGCTCAAAGATCGGGAAGCTTTGCAGACCCTGGTAAAAGTACTCTATCGGGGGTTGTGGTTTCTTGGCCGCCTTCCAGAACAAACGCGGCGTTGGTGACAAGACCCAGTCAGGCTTCAGCGAATGGTCAATTTCCACATCCAGATTCGGGCGAGGGTAAGGGATTTCTCTTAAAGCCCAGACAGAATTATTTAAGGCTTCCATAAAGCGCGCATGGCTGCTTTCAGCTCTTAGTTTGGCGCCTTGAATTGCATGACGATAGGCAAAAGCGTAAGAGGCCAAGGTCAACATGTGACGCCTTACGGGTTCATAGGTGACCCAGGCGTCCATCATGCGTTCGCGCAACTGCGTGCAGATTTTTGCTTCGCCTAAAAGATCTGCGACCATGATGCTGTTGATGTCGCCCACCATGCTTAAATTAATCCCGCTCCAGTCGGCAGAACCGCGCCAATAAAAAGAAGTGTCGAAATTAAAACCCGACACTTTGACTCGGAAACTGTCATAAGCCTCTTTGTACTGTTTTTTTAACTCTGGATCGTTCGTGATATAGGCCGCAAGCCCCAGTGCCAGAGGACGATTCTGCGGTTTATCGGAAAGGATTTTTAAGTTTAATAATTTTTTTGCTTTGTCTTTGAGTTCATTTCTTAACTCTGTGTCTGTTGGTGGTAAAACCAAACTTGCCCACAGATAGCCGTGCAACACACCTTTGAACATGTCATTGTTGCCGCCCTCGTGCCACATGATCTTGTCGTACTTGCCTTTGCCGCGATGCCATTTTTCTGGCAATGGTTGGTTGGGCTCATAAGCTGCAAGTGTGCGCGCGAACTCTTGTGGATTGTCGGTGATATCAACAAGAAGTAATAATCCCTTTAAAGATTTTCTGACGTTGTTCAAAGCCTCTTCATCCTTAGTCACTTGATAGCGCATGGCCTGAGAAGCCAGGTACATGCCTGTCCATAAAGCGGAATCCCCGTCGGGAATGTACGAGGCAAGAAGGCCTTTTGAGTCGACTCCGGCAAATGACAACATCCCGAATTCGTTGATGTGCATTGCTTGGGTATTTTTATCAAAGCCTTGGGCTTTTTGTTTTAAGCTGGGAGCATAGGCATTTCGTTTGACGCTCGCCTCGGTCATGCTGATTTGATCGGTGATTTTATTTGTCACGCGAATGATGTCCGGATTTTTTCGGTAAAAATCAAAGTCCGTTGTGTCTGTGATGACTTCGACTTTTTCTTCTTTGTATTCAGGGCGATTTTTATACTCTAAAACCTTCGCATCCTTTTCCCATCCGATGTCGTACTTAAATGCCTTGATAATTCCCTTAGCTAACAACGGCACCGTTGGCCCTTGAGCGTTCAGACTTTTCCGCTCATTTATCCACAATGGTTTTTCTTCTAATGCGCGTTTTGTGGATAACCACTCTGAATAAGTTGATTCCTTACTGTCGGTGAATTGTGTTTTTAATCCCGCCGGTGACAGAGTATAGCGCACCATAAAAGGCACAGTGTCTTTGAAATCGTTGGCGTCTCTTTTATTTTTTTCTAAACGTTTGATAAAGCCTGCTTGTTTCACGTCATAGGTGATCGTGATTGTGTCATCGTGAACAACGGCTTTGCCTGTCCAGACTTCTTGGATCTTAAAACCTTCAAAATAATTATTGATGTATGTGGCTATGCGAACAACGTGATAGGTGCCGTCGTGGGATTTTCTAAGTTCAAGTTCGCCGTTATAGGGCCCTAACGTAGAAGAGCTGCCTTGTAAGAACCAAATGCCTTCGCTTTGATTAGATTCTTGCAACGACGCGATTCCACGCAAACCCGAAGTGGGTGTGTGAGTGCACGAGCCAAGCAACGCAACAAGAGCTAAGCCAATAAAGAACGAAAGCGTAAATTTCATTCCTTAATTGTGGCGGTTTTGTTTACGTGGCAGGAGTCCTGAAACGGACTTCCTCGTCCTTAGTACGGTACTTTGTCTGTTTTAGATTGCCACTCTTTAAAGACGTCGAGGGCTTCGGCGTGGGCACACTGAACCATAGCGATTTTTCTTTGCGCCATGTCCTTAGGGATTTCTTGGTAAAGAAAGTCGTCATCAAAATCAATGCTGGCAGCGTCTTTGCGAGTATTGCCGTAATAGATCTTTTCAATGCGCGCCCAATAAATCGCAGCTAAACACATCGGGCAAGGTTCGCAACTTGTGTAAATTTCCGCACCTTCAAGGCTAAAATTTTTCGCATTTTCGCAAGCATTACGAATCGCCACAACTTCGGCGTGGGCAGTGGGATCGTTGGAGGAGGTCACTTTGTTCCAACCCTCGCCAATCACCTGACCGTCTTTCACGATCACCGCCCCAAAAGGGCCCCCAGCTCCAGCTTGCATATTTTTTCGCGAAAGCTCGATCGCCTTCAGCATGAATTCCTTTTTCATAGGTGGACCATACTGACGGTACTCGAGCAAATAGTCAACAGTGCGGGTTTAAGCGGGCCTCATATTCTGTCCGGTCTTAGCTTGCGGACGTGTTCGCCGCTCGGACGGCTCAAATCAAATAAACCTAATCTTAAGCCCGGCGTGGATATTGCCTTAAGCACATGCAACATCAAGAAAGGATATCTGATATGAACACTAAAAGTTTCGTACTTAGTTCTATTTTCAGCTTAATGGTCGCTAACCAAGCCTCAGCCCTGCCACTGTTCGGAGAGACCGAAGGCACCATTCGAAATGGTATCGTGACTCTGTACAGGGACAGTGAGGATCCCAAGAAAGTTTACTTCTTTCCTAATAGCACGCGCTTCTCTGTGGACAACCAAGGCGTTCCACTTTTCAACTTTGTTTATTGGGGACTTAAGGGAGATAGCGCCGATCAAGGGGCCTATATGTCGATGTCGACTCATTTGGCCACCGATGCAAATCAA
>CAMLMF010000426.1 GCA_946480995.1 uncultured Bdellovibrio sp.
ACCGGCGATACATTTCAGCTTATTGAGGAAGATCCAGATGGCGAGAGTGCTTATCCTGAATACTTAAGAGTTTTTGAAGGCCCACTGTCTCGACGTGTGAACTCGCGCGGCGAAACTCTTTTGATGGGAGTCGTTAAAACTGCGGGATTTAAAAAGAGTTCTTTCGGTAATGGCCCTTACACTGGTTTTTCCGGCGTCAATGAACAGGGCTTAGCTCTTTCGAATAAAACTAAGAAGTATTACGACCCTCGCGCAGGCGCCGTCCTTTCTTTCTCTTTGAAAATGAATGGAACTCCTTTGCAGCGCTTTATGCGATACAGAGCTTGGAATGTTAGAAATTATACGGAAGGCACTTTGGCGATTTACTATCGTGCCGATCGTAATGGCGAAAGAACTAAGAATGCGAAAGTTCAGGTGAGCGATCGCATTAGTTTGGAAGGTTTTGAAAAGGACTTCGAAGCGGATCCTAGATCGGTACTTCCTTTAAAATAATTGTTGAGGATTTAAATTGAGAGATTTGGAGACGCACTGGAGACAGTGCGTTTTTGCTGATTAATTTCTAGATGTGCGCTGGGTCTATTGGCCCAGTGTAAAAAACGAGCCCTTTTCGAGTGAATGAGGGTGAGTCTGAAGGTTTTGGGTTTGGCTTGTTGTTCGCTGCGCTCTCAACTCGCGTTTTTCGTTTTTACTTTTATTTTGGTTTTGCGGCGTTGGATGGGGCTCGCGCCATCGTGGCGCTCGGTCCTTTGGACCGCCTCCGGCGCCCTCGCGCTAGCATCCTGCTAGGGCGATCGAACCTACGACCCAGTTTTGATCGATAGATTCAAAGCCTATGGCCCTGAAACGAAAAAAGGCTTTTAAAACTGATCGCTTTGCGATCACTTTTAAAAGCCTAAAATTGGTCGGGGAGATAGGATTCGAACCTACGACCCTCTGGTCCCAAACCAGATGCGCTACCAGACTGCGCTACTCCCCGACGAAGGAGGAACATAAATAATTTCAGGGCCACTTGTCAAATCACTAGATACTAACGCGCAATATAAGTTAAGATTTTTTAAATATGGAAAACTTTCTGAACTCTTTACCAAAGCCAGTGCTCGCTATTTCGGCAATTTCGATCGGAATTGTGCTTTTTATGCTCTTCAGTCCGCCGCACACGATCTGCGACACACAAGAAGCAACCTTGCGCGAACATCAGGCTGGTAACATTTTTCCTATCGAGATCAAGAAAAACAAAATTCCACCCACCTTGGTGCGCGCAAAAGAAGCCTGTCAGCTCGGCAACAGTGCTGGGTCTTGTTACGAATACTTTATGGTGTTGAAGAAGGTCGCAGACGATGTCGCTAAGGCGTCCAGCGAGTGCACGAAGCAGTTGTTTGATGTCGCCGAAGTCAAAGCGGCTTTGAATGATGGGATCGAGATGATGGCGCGCCTGGCCTGGGGGATAAAACCGCCAGAGCCAGGGCTTGAAAGGTTTGGTTGGATGCAAGAGGCAGATCTTGCCGTCTTTTGCAGGTTGAAGAGTGTTTACCTCCGCGCGAATGGGGAGGAGGCGTGGGCAGCGCTTCGTCACTTGGTTTCTATAAAATTACCGGGTGAAGAAGCGGAAGAACCTCGCAAAGCCAAGGATCTTCTGTCGGAACAAGATATCTGGAATCGCAGTCTGTTTTCTGTGCGCTGCGATTCGTTTTAGAAAGACGCTAGTTCTAATGATTTCCAAGTCGGCTGCTGATTGCGGTATTCCAGCCGCCCGTACAAAGCTAGGGACTCGTCAGCGCGATTAAAGATTGAAATTCTAAGTGTGTCGATCGGGCGCAGACTCCATTCGATTGGATTTAAGCCAAAGCTTGCCAGTTGAGCCGAAAGTTTCATTAAAGTCGTTTCTTGTCTTGTCATATAATCATCCTTTGTAAGTCGTTAAACGTTCGCAGAATCCCTAGAGCAAGACGGGGGCCGGATGCGGGCACACTTCATAACGATTTTAAGGGGTCGCTGGCCGCTGCGGGCCTTGAGTTGTCTGTCCGAGTGGACTACGTTCTTAGATATGAGACGCAACGCTTACTTAATTTATTTAATCTGTCAGGGGCTGGTGATCGTCTTGGTCACGGCATCATTTAAAACTATCGCCGATCGCCAGGTCGCAGCCACTGTGGCGGGCACTTTGTTTGTGGTCGTTCCGGTGGTCCTTATGTTGTTGGAATACCGTCGAGCGCGCTTTCAAGAGGCGATCTGGTACGTCAGCGTGTTGCAGTTTTGGCTGTTATTTGCACTGCCAATACTAGGTTTGCGCTTATTGAACTGGGGAATCCCCTTTGATCAGCTGTCATTCCTAGGAATTCCCGGGCCGACGATGCATCAGTGGTCCAGTAAAAGTTACATGATTATGACGGCCTTCACGGCGTGGACTTTGTGGAAGCTTAAATACTTTAAAAAGAGCATTTAAGACGAGAAAATGGGATTTTTGGGCATAAAAAAAGCCGGTTGTTACACCGGCTTTTTTCGTCTTCCCACAGGAAACCGTATCTTTAGCAGAGAGCTATTAGATCTCGAAAGGAACTGGAGAAATAGCTTCAGCTCTGTGGAAATGGTCAAAAGCGTCAGAACCAGAAGGCAAAAGGCCTAGGTTGCGAGACTTTTTAACTGCAGCAGCAACTCTTTTTTGTTGAGCTACGCTTAGTTTAGAGATGCGAGATGGAGTGATTTTACCACCGTCACCGATAAAACGAGTCAAAGATGCTGGATCTTTGTAATCGAATACGTGATCACCTGAGAATTCCTGACGGTATTTGCTACGAGTTGTCTTTTTCATTACTATCCTCTTTTTCGATTTCCTGTTGGTTAGCGAGTTAATGTGTGTACAAGAAAAAAGAGTTGCCATCAAGTGTCTTTTTACTTTATATGGTTACTTCTTGTTTGCAGCGCCCCTATTTGGTTTGAAGGATGGCGTTTAGCCAGACTTTAGATTAGTTAGAATTTAGAAGAGCTAGAGGAGCTTAGTATGAGCAAATGT
>CAMLMF010000427.1 GCA_946480995.1 uncultured Bdellovibrio sp.
ACCAGGGGGACCGGGGCTGCTAATTAAATATACTCCGGGCTGCTTGGTTTTTCCCAACACCAGCGGAGGAGCTGGAAAGGTATTTTTCCCTAAATGAAAAAGTCCTTCGCTGTCGATCTTTTCGCGTTGTTCTTGAGAAAGTTGATGCGGCAGAATCTGTTTGCCGCTGACCAAGCTGACGCCTTGATCATTTATCAAGTCGTGCTCGTGCATGCCCGCTTTGCGTGCGACTTCATTTAGTTTAGCAATTGCCTTCAGCGGATCTTCGTCAAGGGTGTCAAGCAAGGCCCGATGCATATTGGCTGGCCCTGTGAACATATTGTCGCGTTCAAAACTGGTCAATATCCACGTGGTCGCTAAGGTGACGGCGACGAAGACCAGCGCGATAGAGGCAAAGATAATAAAGTTCTTGCGAAAAAGAGACCTTGTTATCATACCGCCTTTTCCAGGCGGTAGCCTTGGCCGTACACGGAATTGATTTTCACAGATTTAATCCCGTGCTTTTGCAATTTCGTGCGGATGTGACTGATATGAGAATCCACCGTGCGATCAAAAATTTCTTCGCCTGAAGCCAGGCGGTCGATAAGTTGTTCGCGGGTGACGATGGTTTCGGGATGTTCAAAAAAAGCTGTTAGAATTTCGAACTCGCGTCGGTTCAGGCCAATCAGGGACTCGCCATATTTTAATACCTGTTGATTCTTGATCAGCGTCAGCCCCGCAAAGCGCACAAGTTCTAAAGAAGCTTTTTTGTCTGAAAGTTGATTCTTAATCCGTGCAATCAGCTCTTTTTGACTAAAGGGTTTTCGAACATAATCGTTGGCACCTTGTTCAAAACCTTTGACGACACTTTCTTCATCCGTTCTTGCAGTTAAGAAAATTACCGGACTTGAAATATGTTGTTCACGCAACCACTGACAAAACTCGTAACCATTGCCATCAGGCAAATTGATATCCAGCAAAAATAAGTCTGCGGAAGAAATTGTGGAAAGTTTCTTTTTTGCTTCATTCAGGTTTTGTGACCACTCGACTTTAAAGGACTCTAGCTCCAACTGCAGTTGAATCGCTTTGCCAATTATTGGATCGTCTTCGAGCAAAAATATCGTCGTCATTTTAATAACCTACCATGTCAAAATAAGTTCCTTAGCGCTTATTGTCTATGGCAAGTGTTGAAGCACTGTGGAGGACTGTACTTATGTCTCAAGATAAGTCATCTTAGGGGAGCTGACCAAGAAAGGGGATTCTATATGGCTTCTATTTTCACAAAAATCATCGCGGGCGAACTTCCTTGTTACAAAATCTATGAGGATGATCGCGTCCTGTCTTTCCTGGCTTTGGATCAAGTGAACCTGGGGCATACTTTGGTGATTTGCAAAGAAGAGATCAATCACTGGACCGAGGTCCCTGCGGATGTTTATGCTCATTTGCATAAAGTATCGCAAAAAATCGGCAAAGCCGTTTTGAAAGCCAGCGGAGCGCCACGTATTGGGCAAATGGTCGCAGGTTTTGAAGTGCCACACTATCATTTGCATATGATACCCGCTTGGTCGATTCCAGATTTGGATTTTAAAAAAGCGCAACGTCGTACCGAGGCCGAAATGAAACAAATTCAGGTTGAAATCCTTAAACATTTAGAGGCGATGAAGTAGGCAACTATGGGTGATAATTCTGAATACAAAGACATTATCCCGGGCGCGATTTATCAGCACTATAAGGGCAAACAGTACCGCGTGATTGGCGTGGGTAAGCATAGCGAAAGCTTAGAAGACGTGGTCCTTTATGAGGCTTTGTACGCCAATCCTTTGGGTCGCTTGTGGTGTCGACCAGTGTCAATGTGGTCCCAGCTTGTCGAGGTTGAGGGCCAGAAAATTCCTCGCTTTAAGTTTCTCTTCAAGTAAACGAGTCAAACTAGGTAGGAGCCTTATCAATAGGTTTTCATAACGAGACCGACCTTTGACGTCTCCGTCGTGCGGCATTACAAGCTGCTCCACGGAGATCTCCATTCATGAAATTGGTCATTGCTTTTGTTTTATTCTGTTCCAGCTTTGCCTTCGCGCAAGAGCCCACCTCAACACCTGTAGAAACGCCGGTCCCGGCAGAGCCCACAGTCTCTGATGCTCCTTCATTGCCTTTAAGCGCGATCACAAATCCAGCACCGGTAAAGAAAGAAGAAAGCGGTTTTCCGAAGTTTGAATACAAAGCTTACGGTTATATTTCTTTAACTCAGCTTGAGACTTTTAAAACAGTGCAAAATCTAGAGCCGATCGTTCGCCGCAAAATGGATCTGGCTGAGTTCGCCTTTGAGGGAGAATTCCATTTAACTGAAAATTCAAAAGTGGAATTCGAAGTCGAGATCGAACACGGTGGAGTTGGGACGACCATTGAGTTTGATCCCTTTGAAGAGTTCGGCGAGTTCGAACAAGAAATCGAAAAAGGTGGCGAGGTTGTTTTAAATGAAGTTTTTTATAAAAAGACTTTTAACAACACGACTTTGAAGGTCGGAAAGTTCCCGGTCTTTATTTCTTTAGGCTCTATTTTAACCAAGCCGCATCGTTATCCGACTATTTTGGCTTCAGACCTTGAAGGTCGTATGATCCCATTGGGTTGGACAGAGACTGGCGTCCAACTTGAAAGAAAATTGGGGCCCTTCACAGCTCGAGCGGGCGTCGTCACGGCTTTAAATTCAGAATTTTTTAGAACCTACAGTTGGGTCGGTGGGGGATATCAACGTCACTTTGAAACGATGAATGCCGATGAACTTGCGACGTTGCTAAGTATTGAACTTGGCAGCGTGGCTAAAGGCAGTGGTATCGCACTGGCGGCTTATCGTGGAAATTCTTCTGCGAACAGATACAAAATGGATAAGCTCAAAGATTCAGCGCAAGTCGAAATTCTGACTTTGATGGGTAACTATAAATACGGCAACTTCGGTATTTCAGGTGAATGGATTCAAGGCGAGTTGGAAAACTCTGACAAAGTGGCCGCGGCCAATGCAA
>CAMLMF010000428.1 GCA_946480995.1 uncultured Bdellovibrio sp.
ACGTCAATCACCGGCTCTTGATACGTAAAGCTTTCGCCAAAATCCAAGCGAGAAAGATTTTTTAGCCAGATGATATAGCGCTCGTGCATCGGCTTATCAAAACCGTATTGCTTTTTAAGAGCTTCAATAACTTCTTCATTCACTGAAGTATCGCCACGAGAGTTTACACTCCCTGAGCTTGCTCCCCCGCCACCGCCGGCAGAACCAAAGCGAATCGCTTGCAGCTTCTGCTCAATCGGGCTGCCCGGAGCTAAGTTAATCAATACAAATGTGACAATGGTAATTCCGAAGAACGTCGGAATCATCAATAACAATCGGCGAATCAGGTAAATGATCAAAGCCCTACTCCCACATCAAAACTTACAGTGCTGTACTATTAAAGCCAACCGGGCCTAAAGGGAAGGCGTACCTTGTACGCCTTAAAAAATATTCCCGGTCGGATTCAAAGAAAAGGACGGAACGAAGGCTTATTGAGCCTTCATCCACCAGTAGTCTCTGCCAATTTCGTATTTGAATGTCTCTGCAGGTGAACCCATGCGAGAAGAATTAGCGTAGAACGCGAATTTATCATTGAATAGGAACGCGTAAGGAGCGTCCTCAGCGATTTTAGCGTAAACTTTCTTAAGAGCCGCAACACGTTTAGCTTTATTTGGCTCAACGCGAGCTTCGTCGATCAATTTGTCAACTTCAGGGTTTTTGTAAGCGATGAAGTTAGATCCACCAACCACAGCACTCGCCGAGTGCCAGATTTGTTTAGGATCTGGATCAACAGAACCGCCACCCCACGCCATAGTCACAGCGTCGAAGTTACCTTCATCAACCAATTTCAAGAATGAGTTCCACTCAAGATATTTCAACTCCATATCGATGCCGGCTTTTTTCAAGTCTTCACGATACATAGTATAGTATTTTTCAACGTCTTTAGATGGATAGATCAAAGTGAATTTGAATTCAGTAGTTTTGCCACCAACTTCTTTTTCCAAGACACCGTTTTTGTCTTTATCAGTCCAACCTGCTTTAGCTAAAAGTTCTTGAGCTTTTTTCGCATTGAACTCAATCGCTTTGTTGCCTGGGTTGTATTCAGAACGAAGATAGATCGCACCATTTGCTAGGTCTGACATTCCGTAACGGAATTTTTTGTTCATCTCTTCACGGTTTAACAAGTGCGCCAAAGCAACACGTACGTTTTTATCTTGGAACAATTCTTTACGGAAGTTCCAGCCGATAAAGCCGTATGATTTAGGAGCACTGTTTTCAACTTTGTGCTTGATGATAGATTTTCCCCAAGGAGCACCCTCAGTTTTCTTCATGAACGCTTCAACACGCAAATCAAGATAATCTAGTTCACCTTTTTTAGCGCGTTCTAGCTCTACGTTTTCATCTTTGTAGAAACGCAAAGTGATCGTGTCGAAATTGTACATGCCCGCATATGCTGCATCTTTGTTGCCATACCATTTGTCGAATTTTTTCAAAGTCATCAACTGACCACGATCAAATTTCGCAAGAGTGTAAGGACCCGCACAAACCAACTGACGGTTCATTTTTTTAGATTTTTCAACATCGCTGTAAATCTTCTTAGGGATCACAGTCAAAGTCGCTGCAGATTCGAAGTTGTTGAAATAAAGATCACGCGCCGTGAAACGGATGGTGTGCGCATCGATTACTTCCGCTTTCGTCAAACCTTCATAGTAAGGGCGCAAGTGAGCCGCCTCATACTTTGGTTCAAAGATCGCGTCGAAAGAGAATTTCACGTCGTCAGCCGTTACCGGAGTGCCGTCATGGAAAACTGCATCTTTACGAAGGAAGAATGTGAAGACTTTATTGTCTTTAGAGATTTCCCACTTTTCCGCTAAACGTGGCTTCCAATCATAGGTCTCAGAATCACGAGTCGCCATACCATCACAAACATAATTTTGTACTGCACGAGAGTACGTATCTGTTGATGTGATCGGATGAACCGTTGGAGGCTCGCCACCAAGGTTGA
The DNA here is from genome assembly GCA_946480995.1 of uncultured Bdellovibrio sp. Next base: position 1,985 of record CAMLMF010000428.1, read on the forward strand.
AAACGAAATTGCCGCCCTTAGGAGCAGACGTATTCGGTGCTGCTGCAAAAGCGGGCGCTACAAAAGCTGAGCTCAAAACCAGAGCTAGGAGACCCTTCATATTCATTGTGTATCCTCCAAAGAATTTCGCTGGGAATTTAAGTGGTTCCCAAAGTGGGGTTAAAATCGTTTAAGCCAGTAAAATAATCAAGTTATTGCTCGATTAACGCCGTGCTTAAATGTTATATAACGGTCTCTTTTTAAGGAGAAAATAAATGTCTGAAAAGACGGTGAAATTCGACCCAACCACGACCATCTCAGCCGAGTTCGGCATCTTCGGAATTCCGATGACCGAAGAGGAGTCTAAAGTAGTTTTAGTCCCTGCCCCTTGGGAGGTCACAACCTCTTACGGCGAAGGTGCTTCACGAGGTCCTCACATCATCCGCCAAGCCAGTGAACAGATTGACCTTTTCGACATCGAAGTCGGCAAAGCTTATGAAGTCGGCTATTACATGCGCGATCTGCCTGAAGATCTATGCGCCAAAAATGATAAATTCAAAGCGATCGCACAAGAGTTGATCGAAATGCGAACGAATCTCAGCGAAGACGAAGCAAAAATGAACTCTTTAGCCGCACAAGTGAATGCGGCCTGCGAAGAGATGAGCCAATGGGTTTACGACCAATGCTCTGACGTTCTGAAAAAAGGGAAGCTTTTGGGCCTAGTGGGCGGCGACCATTCAACTCCATTGGGGGCTATTCGCGCGGTCAGCGATCAATACAAAGGCGACTTCGGCGTTTTGCACATTGATGCCCATGCAGATTTGCGTAAGGCATACCAAGGTTTCAAACAATCTCATGCTTCGATCATGTACAACGTGATGACGGACGCAAAAAAGCCCAAAAAACTAGTCCAAGTTGGTATTCGTGATTTCTGCGAGGAAGAATACGACTTCAGCAATTCACGCGAAGACATTTCAACGTTCTATGATTTGGAATTAAAGCGTCGCTTACTTAAAGGCGAGACTTG
>CAMLMF010000429.1 GCA_946480995.1 uncultured Bdellovibrio sp.
ATAAAAATTCACAAAATACAGAGTCTATAACTTGTCTATTTTATTTTAAGTGAAGTGCCATTTTGAAATATCTCAAAGCGAGACATTGTTTCGTCTAAAACCTATGCGAAAAAAACAAACTATAGATAGGCTGCCAAACTTTATTTTTTGGGGCCTATAAATTCATGCGTTTTTTTAACCGATACTTAACATGTGAGATTTAAGCAATGGAGAGTGCGATGAAGTCTTTAAGCTTGAACGTTAAACTGACCCTTGCCTTCCTTTTGTCCAGTTTCTTTCTATTAGTTGTAGGAGGAGTCTCGTTTGTCTTCTCTAAGAAGACAATTGCTGAGTTCCAGCGAATCGGCCAAGAAAATGTGCCGAACCTTGTTCAGTTCATAACGATGAAGGAGCAGAGGGCTCAGATGATCATACCAGTTGCGGGACTGGTTGGTGCTGACACTAACGCGGCTCAGGCGGCAAAGGCCAAGGAAGAATTCTTGGCCGCTAAAGCAAAGTTTTCTGAAGCTTCAAAAATTTATGAGTCCCTTCCTTTCGCACCAGGTGAAGAGGAAGTTTATAATACTTTTAAAAAGTCTTTCGAGAAATTTAATGACTTGGGCTTAAAAATTATTGAACTTTCGGCCTCCTCGAGCAAGGAAGATCATCAGTCGCGGGATCAATTATGGGACGGGGAATACAAGGAAGTTCGTGCTCGAAGCCGGGCGGATTTCGAAAGTTTGGTTGGTATTCAGAAGAAGTTAACAGAAGACCGAACACGCAATGCAGAGACCGCAGCCCAATCCTTATATACATTGTTAGCGATCTTCGTTTTTGGTGGTTTTTTCATAGCACTGGCTGCCGGAGTTCTGATCGCTAGATACATATCTAAGACTATTAACGTCGTAACTGAAGACCTTTTAAAAGGTGTCGAGCAAATTGCAGGGGCATCAGATCAGTTGTCCCAAGGATCACAGATGCTAGCAAGTGGAGCGTCCACGTCAGCGGCGTCTCTTGAAGAAGGTGTTGCGACAATTGAAGAGCTTTCAAGCATGGTGAAACTCAATGCTGGAAATGCACAGCAAGCGGCGCAACTATCTAATCAAGGCAGTGACAGAGCTTCAGCGATAGTGAAAGAAGTTGAAAATTTAGTTTCAAAAATGAACGAAATCCAGAACTCGTCCCGTAAGATCGAAGAAATCATCAGCATCATCGATGATATTGCCTTTCAAACGAACTTATTGGCTCTGAATGCTGCCGTAGAGGCGGCTCGTGCCGGAGAGCAAGGGAAAGGTTTTGCTGTTGTAGCGGACGCTGTCAGAACATTGGCACAAAAAAGTTCGACTTCGGCGAAAGAGATTTCTGACCTTATCAAAGTTTCTGCTGATCAAGTTGATCAGGGTGTGGTCAGTGCAGAAAAGGGCAGTGAGTCTATTAAAGAATTACTGATCTCTATTAAAAAGATATCGGATCTTAATCAGGAAATTTCGACCGCCAGTGTAGAGCAATCAAATGGCGTGAATCAACTTTCAGTGGCGCTTTCTTCATTAGATAAAAACGTGCAAGGAAACGCGGCGTCGTCTGAGGAAATGGCTGCATCATCCGAAGAGTTATCAGCTCAGGCCACGAATATGAAACATGGGGTGCAAGAGCTTGTTTCCCTAGTGAATGGTGCTAACAGTGTGCCAGTCACTTCAGGCTCCTCACCGCGAGTTTCTGAAAAGACAGCGAAAGCTGTTGTAAAAGAGCCATCTTCGACTCAAACAGCAAAGGTGATTCAATTTAAAAAGAAAGATCCTCCAGCTGCTGCTACAATTCCTTTTGATGAAGATGAAACTGATGTATCCGACCGAAAAGTTGGCAACACTTCGGGATTCTAATAGATTAGTTTTAATGTGAACTTTCCCCGGTGACATGGGGAAAGTTCGCTCATATCATGTTCTTGTGATTTCCATCGGTATTGCGCAGATTCCCAACTCTACAGACGTTTCTAAGAATTTTGATTCAATCAAAAGTCTTCTAGATTTATTCGCAAGCACGCAGGTGGACCTTATTGTCTTCCCTGAATGCGGACTGTCTGGGTTTTCCGCAAAGATGCGCGAATGCACGACGGAGCTTTTACAGCCATATCTTGATAAAATAGCAAAATGGGTTGATGACACGGGGATCGAAGTGGTCTTGCCGACGGCTTTCGTTGAAGACGGCAAAATATATAATTCTGGTTTTTGGTTTAAAAAGAAATCTTATCAAAGATTCTATAAGCTAGGCCTTACGGAGTCAGAAAAGAAGTTTTTTTCTGTCCCTGAGAAGAGCTCTGCCAAAGTTTTTAAAATCAAAGACTATAATTTGGGTCTGCTTGTCTGTTTTGAAGTGGAACAGCAGCCTTGGGCTCACTTTCAGGCAGGCGACGTGGATGCTATTTTGTGGCCCGGATACTGGGGATGGACGACAGAAAGTGTGTGGGAAGAAAAACGTGATGAGAATAGGAAAAATCCTATTTTCGCGAATATGCACGAGTGGCAAGTGCCTTTGTTGCAGGCGAACTTTGCCTATAATGATCTTGAGGGGCACGTGGGTAGCGGCCCCGAAGGATTAAGTTATATTGTCGGCCATGACAATCGTTTGCTTCACAAGGGGCCCCACGCGAAGTCTGAAGGATTTATAGTGCGTCTGAATAAGGTTCATGGGCAAACCGTAGTCGAAAGTATTTCCGGTCTTTAATAGATCTTTATTGGTGCCAATAGCCGGGTTTTATCCCGGCTTTTTTGTTCCTTAGGAATTTATTATTTTAAAACCTCTTTGATGCGCAGGATGTAATTTTCCACAGACTTGCCAGCTTCTGTCTGTTGTAAATCCGCAAGCACTCTTAATAAACCTGTTTCGCTGGTGTTCATCAAGTTTTCGTAAGTCAGTAAACCCTCTGACTTAAGACGTTGTATGTAAGGACCACCCGCGTTTTCATTTTTAACTTTATTTATAGTTTGCACCATTTTAATAA
>CAMLMF010000430.1 GCA_946480995.1 uncultured Bdellovibrio sp.
GTAAGTGTTCCTCTCGTCATTAATAACTGCTTCCCAATTTCCACGATTTCAATCAGCTTGGTCGGATTGGAATCCAGATCGACCATGTTCCCCGCTTCGCGCGCCGCTTGAGTTCCCGTGTTCATGGCCACACCCACATCGGCTTGGGCTAAAGCCGGGGCATCGTTGGTTCCGTCACCAGTCATCGCGACCAAATAGCCTTTACCTTGTTCATCACGAATTCTTTTTAATTTTGATTCCGGAGTCGCTTGCGCCATAAAGTCGTCAACACCTGCTTCGGCAGCAATGGCCGCAGCGGTTAAGGGATTATCCCCCGTGATCATCACAGTTCTGATGCCCATTTTTCTGAGTTCAGCAAACCGCTCTTTGATGCCACCTTTCACTACGTCTTTTAATTGTACAACGCCCAAGATTTCTTTTGATTCCGTCACCACTAGCGGAGTCCCGCCCGCGTTAGCTACTTGCGCGACGATACTGTCTAGATCTTTGGGAATCACGCCCCCTAATTCTGTGATGTAAGTTTTCACAGCATCACTGGCGCCTTTTCTGATCTGTCGCTGGCGTGACTCGTGATCTACAAAGTTAACGCCACTCATGCGAGTTTGCGCAGAGAAAGGAATAAATTCTGCATGGCCATTCACGAAGACTTCTGCCCGAAGATTGAATTTTTCTTTTGCTAGGACCACGATCGAACGACCCTCAGAGGTTTCGTCACTCAAAGAAGAAATCTGCGCGACCTCTGCCAGTCTTTTTTCGCTGACCCCACTGACTGGTAAGAAGTTCGAAGCCATGCGATTTCCCAACGTGATCGTGCCAGTTTTATCTAACAAAAGGACATCGATATCGCCGGCAGCTTCAACAGCTCGACCACTGGTTGCAATCACGTTTCTGCGAATCAGACGATCCATGCCGGAAATTCCAATGGCACTTAAAAGTCCACCGATGGTTGTGGGAATCAAACAAACCAAAAGAGCCACCAATACAGGCACAGTCACAATTTGACTTAAATCTTGGCCCGCGGCCCCTGCAGCAAAATCAGCAAAGGGCTTTAAAGTCATCACGGCTAAAACAAACACGATCGTCAATCCAGAAAGCACAATGCTTAAGGCAATTTCGTTAGGTGTCTTTTGTCGTTTAGCACCTTCAACTAAGCTAATCATTCGGTCCAGAAAACTATTGCCCGGATCCGCCGTGATGCGAACTAAAATGCGATCGCTTAAAACTTTGGTTCCACCGGTGACGGCACTGCGATCGCCACCACTTTCACGAATGACCGGGGCTGACTCTCCGGTAATCGCAGATTCATCAACACTCGCAATGCCTTCAATGATTTCACCATCGCCCGGAATCAAATCCCCGGCTTCACAGATCACGATGTCGCCTTTGCGCAGCTCCGTCGCGCTGACTTTACTTTCGACCTTATCTTTTAGGACTCGAGCCAAAGTTGTCGTGCGGGACTTTTTCAAACTGGCCGCCTGGGCTTTACCACGACCTTCTGCAATGCTTTCTGCGAAGTTGGCAAATAAAACTGTAAACCACAGCCACACGGTGATCTGCAGTTCAAAACCTTTGTTCGCGCCACCGCCAAAGAAAAGCAAGAACGTAGTTAAGATCGCACAAACTTCGGTCACAAACATCACAGGGTTCTTTGCTTGAACTTTTAAAGAGAGCTTTAAGAAGGACTCTTTGATCGCAGGCAAAAGAATTTCAGAATCTAGAAAACTTGTTTTTTTATCCATAAGTACTCCTTAAAAGCTTTTGCCTTGCAACATTAAGAAATGTTCAACCACAGGGCCCAGCGAGAGGGCCGGAAGGAATGTCAACGCACCCACGATGACGATGACTCCGACAAGCAGCAAAGCAAATATCGGAGTGTCCGTTGCAAAGGTGCCCTGGCTTGACGGCACAAGTTTTTTATTTGCTAAGTTGCCCGCGATAGCTAGCACGGGAAGAATGACAACGAATCGACCCAGTAACATCGCAAATCCTAACATCACATTATAGTAAGGCGTGTTTGCGTTCAGGCCCGCAAAAGCACTGCCGTTGTTGGCCGCCGCAGAAGTCCAGGCATAAAGAATCTCTGAGAAACCATGCGGCCCTTTATTGGCAAGACTTGAAAGAGCGACAGGCAGAACCACAGACAAGGCTGTCCCCAACAAAATCACCGCACAAGGACCCAAGATGCCTAAAATAGCCCACTTCATTTCGAAGGCTTCGATTTTCTTTCCCAGATATTCGGGACTTCGTCCGACCATCAATCCTGACAAGAACACCGTCAACAGCACGAATAAAAGCATCCCGTACATGCCCGCCCCGACTCCGCCGAAAATTATTTCTCCGAGCATCATATTAAACATCGCAATGCCGCCGGCCAAAGGTGACAAACTGGAATGCATTGAATTCACAGATCCGTTGGAGGCCACAGTCGTCACCGTTGACCAAATTAAAGAGTTCGTGACTCCTAAGCGAGTCTCTTTGCCTTCCATCATCCCTGCTGTTTGATAAACGGGATTATTTAAATATTCAGAATAAAGAGACGCACCAAGGCCTGCCGCCCAGACTGAAAACATCACGACAAACAAAGTAATTCCTTGGCGCATGGAGCCGACCATTTTCCCAAAGGTAAATGTCAAAGCGGCAGGAATAAGAATTATCGCTAACATCTGCAAGAAATTTGAAAAAGGCGTGGGGTTTTCAAAAGGATGGGCCGAATTTGCACTGAAAAATCCACCACCATTCGTGCCCAATTGCTTAATCGCAACCTGTGAAGCCGCGGGGCCTCCGGGAATAATTTGTTCCGCACCTTCTACAGTCAATGCCTTCGCGTAAGAGCCAAAGTTTTGAATCACCCCTTGATGCACCAATAAAACGGCTAAGACAATTGAAAGAGGTAAAAGCACGTACACGGTTGACCGGGTCAGATCGACCCAAAAGTTTCCGATCTTAGAGCTTTGG
>CAMLMF010000431.1 GCA_946480995.1 uncultured Bdellovibrio sp.
GTCTTGGGAAATTGGCGCATGAAAATCTCCTGCAAATAGCCTTAAAGCTTTTTGACGAGGAGAATTGCCCAGTGTGTGACACTGAATGGGAGCCGGAAGCCTTTAAAGCGACGGTGAATAAGAAAATCCAGCACCTAGACGCAATTAAAAAGAAAAAAGAAGTCATAGAAAGAAAGATTGCGCCTGTTGCCGCTGCGCTGGAAATACTCTCAACCGCACTAATTACGACAGCCAAATACGGTCCGCCCCTATCTAAGCCGGTAGATGTTCAAGTTTTCAAAGATGAAGCTAAAAGGCTTACCGACACAGCAAAGCAGTTGCGTGCTTTTTTGCCTTTGGCGGACACAATAAGAGCTTTTGAAAACGACGTTTGTGATACAGGCTCGATTTCAAAAACGCTTGAAGAAATTAAAAAAGCGGTTTCGCAAATCCCTGAACCGTCGCAGCAAGAGGCCGCGCGGGATTATCTTGTCGCTGGGCAGGAGTGTTTAGAAGCCTATAGAACCTGCTCAAGACAGCTTGAAACATGCAAGGCCGCTGCCGAGCATTCACAGAAAGTTTTCGAAAAGTACGGCGAAGTCGTCACGGCGGAACTCAATGCCATTTATAAAAATGTTGAAACCGCCTTCAGGAATCTTTACCGCATTATCAATCAGGACGATGAGAGCAAGTTTGAAGCACAGCTCACGCCGTCGATGGGCAAGCTCGGCTTTGGCGTCGATTTTTATGGGCGCGGCTTCTTTCCCCCCGGCGCATATCACAGTGAAGGTCACCAAGACGGTATGGGGCTTTGCCTTTACCTCGCCCTTATGGAGCATTTGCTGGACAAGAATTTTACTTTCGCCGTCCTTGATGATGTTCTCATGTCCGTTGACTCCGGTCACCGCCGCGAAGTGTGCAGCCTACTAAGGCAAAAATACCCCAATACACAATTTATCGTTACTACCCATGATGATATATGGCTGCGTCATATGCAAAGTGCCGGATTAATAAAAAAGAATAAGGGTTTCGCTCATTTCAGAACATGGAGCGTTGAGCTTGGCCCTACAGAATGGAGTGGTCGTGATATTTGGAAAGAGATTGAAGATCACCTCTCCAAGAATGACGTAAGAGCAGCGTCCAGTTTGTTGCGGCATTATCTGGAATATTTCTCGAAAGAGGCCTGTCACCGCCTGCGGGCGCAAGTTGTTTTCCGAGGCGACGCTCAATTTACACTTGGCGATTTGATGCCACCTGGCGTTTCGCGCTTAAAAAACCTTTTGAAGGAGGGAAAGAAAGCAGCAGATTCATGGGGGCAAGCTGACAAAAAGATGCAAATTGAAAACTTAGATGCCGCTGTAGATGCAGCCAAAAAAGAAACTGATCTCGATCAATGGCAGATAAATGGCTCCGTCCACTATAACGAGCTATGGGGTTCCTTGAATAAAAACGACTTTGAACCAGTTGCTCAAGGCTTCAAAAAACTAACAGAGCTATTTGAGTGTCAAAAATGTAATGAGTTGCTTTATGTGGTACCAGATCGAGGTGATAAGCAAGCACTTAGATGTGGTTGTGGTGAAGTAAACATTAATTTGGTTTCAAAATGACAAGAATACACACCACTAAACCAAACTCTTTACAAAGAACACTTCGTGAAGCGATTGATCATGATACGATGCAGAAGATTACAAGCGATGATCTTCTAGATGGTGGTATGGATTATTATCAAGAAATCAGGCATATCGCGACAGACAGACACTTAAATCATAATTACCGCTATAGTTGTACCAAATGCGGCCATTGGGTTTACGTTACACTCAGAAACAAAAAACCTCTTTGGCAACACTATAAAGGCGCGCCACAAAATTGCCCTTGGTGGACGGGAGAACCTGATACTGTAGATCAAGTTTCAGCGAAACAGTTTCAGGGTCAACAGGAAAGTCCCTTACATAACCGTTTAAAATATCTGATTGAAGAATTGCTGAGTCTGGATTCCTGCGTTCAAAATGTTGTGGTTGAAAAAGCGATAGCCAATGAACATGGAGAACGCCGTAAACCTGATGTTCAAGCCACCTACAGAGATAAGGATATTGCCTTTGAGATTCAGTTGGCGACAACACAAATTCCTATCATTTTAAGCCGTGAGAAATTTTATCAACAACAAAAAAGATATCTTATATGGCTTACATGGCAATTTGAGGAAAACCCTTTGGGGGAAATCCCACAGTCTTTATTGGATGTTTATTACAGGCATAACAAAAATATTTTCTCTTTGGATGAAGAAACAATAGCTCTATCCAAAGAAAGGAAGACACTTGTGATGAAAGTTCATGCGTATGGTTATAATGGATGGGAAAACAAGTGTATCAGCCTTCAAGATTTGATATGGCCTGATAAGAGACTACCTTATTTTTTATCGCCTCCACAAACCTATAGTGCAGATTTTAGAAAACGCTGGCTGGAAATCGTAACGCCGGAAGGCATGAAATTCGTAGATCAGGAACGTCTGATCGGGGAATTGGCTGTTAAATGTGGCGTTTCCGTTGATAGCGAAATGATTTCAAATCTAACGCGCCTGTTTAACAGCATGCTATCACTAGAACGCGGAAAACCAATTGGAACCCGTGAAGACAATCTTGTAATGGCCGCAAACTCATTTTTGAGTGCAAAAACTAGGTATAAATATGCTACTCTATACGAGCTCACAGCAAGGAAATTCGAATGTAATGGTGTTCTGGATAAGAGTACCGTAAAGAAAAAGCTGTCAGAAGCAAAGACCTATGCACAGGTAAAAGGTACTTTAGAAGCCAACATCATTAAATTGGCTTTTGAGGACTGGTTTTCTGAAAGAAATGCAAATTCTGCTTAAACGGTATTTTAAAAATTACACCCCTACTAGGATTTTGTTCTTTTATTATACATAATCTATATTATCATGTCATTATTTGACATTAGATGGCAAAAATTATAGAAT
>CAMLMF010000432.1 GCA_946480995.1 uncultured Bdellovibrio sp.
TTTAAGAGGGTTGAGACATATAGGCATTGGCTTAATGCCAGTTGAGTTTTCAACATAGATCAAAGCTAAGTCAGGAGCATCAGAATATGATTTATCAAGGTGACGCCCCTCAAGCAGAGGATGGATACTTACATTTTTCACAGTCGTTTGTATTTGCACCGAATTCTCAGAGTCGCTGTTTGTCTTTAGGGTTATCTGGGACCCCTTAGACACTCCCACTCGAGTGCAATGCGCAGCCGTCAAAAAAATATTTTCTGCGACCTTGACCCCTGTACAGCTAAAGCCAATCAAAGGTTGAATTAAGACGATAGAACTAGAAGAGGCTCTTTTTCCGCCGATATAAGAAAGTCCTGAAGATGCGTTAAGCAACAAAAGACTTAATACGACTATGGCTGATTTCATAAAATGCTCGATACTGTTGCAAAGTTGGCGGGATTGATTTCCCTTCGTTCCAATGCAGCGATCTTTCAGGCGATTATTATTGCGACAAGCATTCCAACGCGATTACTGGTTTATTTTGATTCTAAGATGACCGACTGTCTAAATCTCAATTTGATCCGCAAAAATTGTTACCGGATTTGAACTAAATTCTGGGTTTAGGGGTACTGATCTGCCACCAAACCGCCCAAGAACGGCTACATCGGGGCCCGAAAAATAACGGGCTTACCTGGGGGCGGGTCAGGGGACTTATTTTTTCTGGGCAAGCCTGCCTGGTCTGCGATAACGTTTGGGTATGAAAAATATTTTGGTTTTGAATGGGAGTCCTTCGGGGTCTCGTGGGAATTGTGCTGTTTGGGTTAAGCTTCTTAAGAAAAGCCTTGGGAAAAGTGCTTCTGTTGAGGTTGTTCAATTAGCTGACGGGACTTCTGTTGCTAAGAAGAAGATTGCTTCTGCAGATGGAATTGTTTTTGTTACGGGGACTTATTGGGATTCTTGGGGGAGTCCTTTGCAGAGATTTCTTGAGGATGTTACGGATCTTGAAGGGACTTCGGCTTTGATGGGGAAGCCTGCGGCTGTTTTTGTTTTGATGCATTCTGTGGGTGGGAAAGGTGTTTTGTCTAGGTTGCAAGGGGTGTTGTCCACTTTGGGGTTTTTGATTCCTCCGATGAGTGGGATGGTTTATTCGCTTGTGTCTGATGTCGCCTTAAAATCTAAGAGTTCACATGCTAAAGACTTTTGGCAGAAGGATGATGTGGGACTTATTTTGACTAACTTTTTGCAAGCTTGTGATTTGAATGTTCAGTGGGCTACGTGGCCGGTGGATAAGAAGAATCCTAAGCGACTGTGGTTGAAATAGGGCCAGACGCGTTTTCTTTTTGCATAAATAAAATAAAAAAAGGGCTGCTTGATCGCAGCCCTTTTTAGTTTTTCCTTTTACAGAAAAAACTATGTCATTGATTTTGTTAAATCGCGGACTTTTTTCGATGCGAAGTTTTCTGAAACGAAGTTCCAGTTCACATGTGCCCAGAAAGTTTCTAGGTATTTTAGACGAAGATTTCTGTAATCAACGTAGTAGGCATGTTCCCAAACGTCAGCCGTCAACAGAGGTGTTGGGCCGTTATTTGTGAATGGCACTGCTGCATTCGAAGTAGATACCAGGCTTAGTTTGCCTGAAGCATCTGTGCACAACCAGATCCAGCCAGATCCGAAAGTTTTCATACCGCCATCAACGAATTTTGCTTTCAATTCGTCCATTGAACCGAAGTCGCGAGTGATCGCTGCTTCTAGTTCTGCAGAGGGTTTGCCACCTTTTCCAGCTGGAGTCATACCAAACCAGAAGAATGTGTGATTCCACGCTTGAGCTGCATTGTTGAAAACGCCGCCTGAAGAAGACAGTGTGATCTCTTCAAGGGACTTACCTTTTAAAGATGCATCTGTTTCTGCAAGTTTGTTTAAGTTGTCGATGTACGCTTTGTGATGTTTGTCATAATGGAAAGTCATTTGCTCTTCATTGAACAAAGGAGCTAGATCCGTTTTAGCGTAGGGAAGTGTTGGAAGTTTGAACATTTACGCCTCCTATTTCATTTTGATGTTCTAATTGAAACTATAATGAAAACGGGAGGCGGTCTATTTTATTTAGAGGGGGGGACTAGGCGTTTTCGCCTAGCATTGTTCTAACAAACGTCGGCAAAGAGAACGCCGCTGTGTGTAGGTCCTCGTTATAGTACTTAAGGCTTTGCGATTTAGAGAATTGGCGCGCTTTGTCTTTGTTAAAGTCCTTAGCTGGGTGAAATTGTCCTTTCACACCGACTTGCAAGCTCCACATACCTGACGGGTACGTCGTCGCATGGAAAAGCATCGTGTGGACACTAGAAGAGCCAAAGATGCCTTTTAAGCACTGATTAAGTTCTACAAACGTGCCTTCGTGGAACATTGGGGATTCACCTTGAGTTACAACCAAGCCACCGTCTTTTAGTGCTTTTTTACAGTTTGCATAGAATTCCGCCGTGAACAGGCCTTGTGCAGGGCCCACGGGGTCCGAACCATCGACGATGATCACGTCGTAACTGTTCGGTGCCGCGTCTTTTACGAATTGGATACCATCACCAATAATCAGATTCAATTTCGGGTTGCCAAATTGCGAAGCGATATTTGGTAAATGTTCTTTCGACGCACGAATCACCGCTTCGTCGATTTCTACCATCGTGACCTTTTGGACCTGGTCGTATTTGAACAGCTCGCGAATCGTTCCGCCATCACCACCACCGATGACAAGGATGTTTTTAGCATCGCCGTGGGATTGCATCACGGGATGTGTGATCATTTCATGATAATGAAACTCATCACGTTCTGTGCACATCACCATGTTGTTGATCGCTAGGAATTTCCCGTGCGAGTAAGAATCTAAAACACGCACGCGTTGAAACGGATTGGTTTCGTCAAACAACACGTTGCCTGTGTAGCGCAAAGACAAAGCTTGGTTTTCATCTTTGTCCGTGAACCATACG
>CAMLMF010000433.1 GCA_946480995.1 uncultured Bdellovibrio sp.
CATACTGACAGAGCCGCATCAAGTTCGCCGGTGATCTCAATCTCAGACAAGGCCCAAGCAGGTGAAACAACAAAAACTGAAAATAATGTTAAAAGAATGTTTTTTTTCATGTCTCTGATGCTCTCATTTTTATATACTAATGCCAAAGAAAAGGAAGTTTATCGTGTCACGTCGTGTATCTGCCATAGACATCGGGTCCAACGCCATCCGCATGATGATTGCTGACGTGTCCCCTCAAGCCCCTACTTTAAAGGTCGTCAAACGTTTTCGTGCCGCCGTTCGCTTAGGCCATGACGTGTTTACCGAAGGGGTCATCACCCCGCATTCGTTAGACATCGCACGCACAACCTTTTTGCACTATGCCCAAACCAATGCTGAATTCAAAGTCGACACTTGCCGAGCCGTGGCCACCAGTGCCTGCCGCGAGGCTAAGAATCAAAAACAGTTCGTCGAAGAAGTTTTTAAGGCTTCGGGAATTAAAATCGACGTTATTGATGGCACCGAAGAGGGGCGCCTGATCCATTTGGCCGTCCGCAAGGAATTAGACTTAGACAATCGCAAAACTATGCTGATCGATATTGGTGGTGGCAGCGTCGAAGTGACCTTTTCAAAAGGTGACACTATCACTGCAACCAAGTCCTTCCCCATGGGCACTGTGCGGATTCTTGAAAATTTGCAAAAACGCAACCTGAACGAATCGCATTTGAATATTATTATGGGAGAGTTCTTAGCGGACTTAGGCAAACACGTTTATAAAAACTGTGAACACGATCCGATTCATTTCGCCATTGGCACCGGCGGGAACTTAGAATCGTTAGGAAAATTGAAGGTGGAGCTGTTGCAAAAAACTCCCCATACGTTCTTAACCTTGCAAGAACTTGACGCGATCATCGAAAAATTACGCAGCTTTAAAGTCAAAGAGCGTATCGAAAAATTAGGACTGCGCCCGGACCGGGCCGATGTCATTGTGCCTGCTGCGATGCTGGTACAAACAATTATGCGCCAGGCGGAAACACAGAAAATCTTAATTCCCCGTGTGGGCCTGCGCGACGGACTTGTGTGGTCGATGATTTAGTCGACTAAAAAACGCGGGGGCACAGAGTACAGCAATTGCGCCCCGCCGGCTTCTGCTTGCGCAAAAGACTCTAGCTCCAGACCGATAATGCCGCTTTTTTTCAAATCAATAAAACTGTGCTCTTTTCCGGTCAGCATGTAGCTGGCAAAAGCACTTAAGTGCGGTTCATGACCGACGACAACAATACGCCGATAATGACGTGATTGCGTGCGCAACCATTTCAAAAATGCAGGAGGCGGACTTTGCGGAACCAATTCGGGAGCTTCCACGACTTTTGTTTCAAAATAAATTTGCGAAATGATTTCTGCCGTCTGGCGTGCGCGCACCAGAGGACTTGTGACGATCACGTCGACTTCTTTTAAAATGTCGCGCAATTGCATGCAAACTTTTTGCATTTTCTTGCGCCCCTTTAGCGTCAAGGGGCGCTGGTGATCCTCTAGACCTTTTTTCTTAAAGTCTTCGCGTTCTTCGGCAACAGCATGGCGGATAATTATCAGTTCCAATTCAACAACCCTTTATTCGTGTCCGGAATGGTTTTCCTCTGATAATGTAACTCGCGCTTTTGAAATTTGCATCAAAACTTGATGGATACCTGGGTCCGTCGAATTTTTACGCGTGTAAGTTCCATCCGAATTCATTTGCCATGCCTGGCGCTGTTCTTTGACGGATAACTGCAAAATTTCCCAGCATTTTTCTTTAAGGCCCCGATCCAAGATCGGCACGATAGCCTCGACCCGTGCGTGCAAATTACGATACATCCAATCCGCGGAACCAATGAAGAACTCTCCATCCACGGGATCCTTGGCGCCGTTTCTAAAGTAAAACAACCTCGAGTGTTCCAAGAAGCGTCCAATGATCGAAGTCACGCGGATGTTTTCACTCATCCCCGGGACACCCGGTCGAAGGCAGCAAAAGCCCCGCACGATCATGTCGATACTGACACCTTTTTGCGAAGCCGCGTAAAGAGCGACGGCAATGTCGTTTTCTTCAAAGTTATTAAACTTCGCGATGATCTGCGCAGGTCTTCCTGCCTTAGCGTGTTCACCCTCGCGTTCAATCATAGCCTTAAAGCGTGCGAACATATTAACTGGCGCGATCAGCAAATTGTGATAATCGGTTTTAAGTGAACGGCCTGTGAGGTAATGAAAGAACTCGACAACATCTTGAGTGATTTCTTCCCTTGCCGTTAGCAAGCCTAAATCCGTGTAAAAGCGTGAGGTCACGACGTTGTAATTACCCGTACCGATATGACAATAACATTTTAAGCCCTCTTGTTCTTGGCGCACCACCAAAGAAGTCTTTGCATGGGTCTTTAGACCGACAACTCCGTACACCACGTGCACTCCGGCATTTTCAAGCTCGGAGGCCCAATAGATATTTCGTTCTTCGTCAAAGCGCGCTTTTAATTCAACCAAGCAGACAACTTGTTTTCCTTGTTCTGCCGCGCGAATCAAGGAGCGAATGAACGGACTGTTATCGCCCGTCCGATACAAGGTCATTTTGATCGCTAAAACTTTAGGATCGTCACAGGCAATATGAATGAACTTTTCAACCGAAGCCGAAAAACTTTCATAGGGATTGTGCACCAACTGATCATTGGCTTTGATCGCGTTAAAGATGTTCACACCCTCTTCCGCAAAAGCGGGTAAGACCACCGGCGTATATGATTCAAATTTTAATTTTGGTAAGTTCAGATCCGCGATGACACCCAGATCGGTAAAATCCAACATCTCTGGCAGTTCATAGATGTCTTCTTCGGTAAGTTCTAGTTCTTCCATCAGAAATTTGAGCATCCATGGATCTGGCTTGGGGCCGTGCTCTAAACGCACGACTTCGGCAAAACGACGTTGGCGTAATTCTTCTTC
>CAMLMF010000434.1 GCA_946480995.1 uncultured Bdellovibrio sp.
TCTGTGGCAGAGAAAATACTTTCAGAGCTGACCACTGCTGCGCTTTGCTTTTGACAAATTCGGCAGTGCCGTCCGTTGAACCATCGTCAACCACCAAGAGTTCCTTAATAGTACAAACTCCCGCATTGTCGCGCGCCCACACCTGCAAAGCTTCAAGAGTGCTCGGCAAGCGTTGTTCTTCATTAAAGGCCGGGATGACTATAGAAACTTCAGGCATTAATGGCCGTGTCCTGAATCACCTGTTTTCGCCACCGTCGAACCCACCGGCAAAAAGAAGCTTAAAGGGCTAGAAAAAAACCGGCGCATGACCGCTTGGCGAATCGCCAAACGTTGCGGCGTATTTATACCGCGGGCTTTGATCGCCATGTAAAAGGCCAAACCAAAACTGACAAGCACATTAAAAGCCCCGATAAAAACAATCCCAATCACGGCACGCCAGAATTCTGGAGTTTTTAAAAACTCCACACCCAGAACCGTGATTCCTCCTGCTAAACTACCAGAAGAGAGCGTGACGTGACGGACATCGAGCGGAATGCCGATGAACTTCATGATCTCTGGAACCATCCCCAATAAAACTCCGAGCGAAATACTGCCCAACAAGCCGGACATATTTTTTTCTAAAAACACAGCAATATTGCGCGCGCCTGGACGACCAAAAACTGCGCGCAGCGAAGGACTGCGGGCCAAGGTTTTCCGCAACGAGTTTAGCGCAAACCAGTTATCTCCCCATCCCGCGAACAAACTTGAAAGCCACAACAAAATTCCCGTGAAAGCGGCATACAAGACCGCGGGGCCAAAGATATCTACGGATTTAAATGAATAAGTAGCCTTCGCCGGCGACATAATATGATCGCCAAAAAGCAAGAAGAACAACATATCGATCAGGATCACACAGGGAACGACGAACATCACGTTTCCTAAAATCGACGCCACTTGCGAGCGGATCAAGTGCACAATCTCTGTCACTAGATCCTCCATGCCTTTGGCCGAGCCAACGTCTTTCATTTTCTCTGCAAGGGCTGGCGCCGTCATCGCAGGCTGCTTTGTCCCCAGAGTAAAGCCCGCCAAGTGAATCGCGACGAAACTCAGAGAGTAATTTAGGGAGGCCAAAAAGCCCTCCATAAAGCCTGATAAACCCAATGCCAAAATGCCGATTTTCACATAGACCGTCACAGCCGTCATCGCACCACCGCCACCGGCGGCCTGCAGAATGCGACGGTATTGCTCTTTGGTCCGTGTGATATAGTGCTCGCCCGTTTCAGCGGCACGCTCAACCACTTTGCTGGCGAACAAAGCCACGTTTTGTGAAAACAGAGATTGAATACTGCGCAGCTCTTGATTTTCTTTTACAAGTATCGATAAAAAACTTGTGACTTTTTTGCCGTCGAGTTTTTCCGTCAATAAAATTTCCAGTAAACTTTCAATGCGTTGAAGATAGGACTTTAAGCGCATCATCTGAAAAACCAAATTAATGCTGACGCCGAACTCGTCTAAATGTTTGTGCACGCGCACAAGTTCTTGGCGGCACTCCCACACGATCATACGGAAGCGCGAGGCTTTTTCAAAAGCCAGATCCTTATCGCCGGCATGAAAGGCATTCATAAATTCTTCGTGCCCACGCACCAATGCAAAAAAAGCCGAGTCGCGGAACGTTGCATGGCCTAAACGCGAACGAATCGCCGGCGACAGACCAATAGCGCGTACTTGGATCACCATGTACACCAAGGCGTCTTCAAGATCGACTTGCAGACGATTCCATTGTCCTTCGCTGACCTCGACCTCGTACTGAAAAAGGGCGACGATTTTTTCAAAGGTGCTGTTATCAATGGACGCCAGCCACTGGGCATCGTTTTTATCTGGGAAAAGCTCCCAGAATAAATATCCCAACTCGTGATCTAGGGGTGGTGTGGGAAGAATTTTCATCGCAAGACGATCGACAAATTCACTCCACAGACCGAGTTCTTTCGGAAAACCCGTTTCGGTGTAAAGCTCAAGTCCACTGACCTCATGGACGATTGTGCGTAAAAGTTTGGCGACTTCCTTTTTCCACTCTGGATTACGATCAAGGACCATTAAAAGAAAACGCAAGCGCGCCGCAGGCATACGGCCCGTTTGCATTTCGAGGTGCGCATCAACGTCACCTTCGTAACGGATCCATTGCAGTACTTTAACCAGCCACTGCAATTTATCTTCTAATTGCTTATTGTCTTTGGTCGACGACAAAAGCACGTCCAAATCGCTGTGGACTTTACCGCGTTGCTTGAATTGAAGAAGACGTTGGCGAAAGGCTTTGAATTTTCTAAACATGCTAAAAGCTTACAGAATTATGGATAAAAAACCACGTTTGAGGCACGATAATGCGGCACAGTGAAGCCGCCCTGCGCAACGATTCGTGGCATTTCAATCTGAAGACCCTCTGTGTTATGAAGAGGCATGAAATCAACTGCCTTTTTTATCCTCACTTTTCTGTTTTTTAATTTTGCCTCTGCCGCCGTCACTATAGAGGATTTCACCGCGACGGATGTGGTGAGCGAACAAGAGCACAGCTTCACCTTTCCTTCTAAAGAAAAAAACACCGTCTTAGTTTTTGTTTCGGCAGAATGCCCGTGTTCAGCCAGTCACGAAGCTTTGTTAAAAGACCTAAAAAAAGACTTTAAAGATTTCGCTTTTGTCGGAGTTCATGCGAACGCCAACGAAAGTGCCCAAACCACTAAGGAGCATTTTAAAGTCACGCAGTTCCCCTTTCCCGTGATTCAAGACAAAAAAAGTTTTTTAGCAAATAAACTAGGTGCTTTGAAAACTCCCCATGCGTTTGTTTTAAATGCCCAAGGAGCTGTCATTTATGCTGGTGGCGTGACCGACAGCCATGTCGGCCCTTCAGCAAAAAAGCACTACTTGCGCGAAGTCCTTGAGGACTTGCAAGCTGGCAAAAATCCA
>CAMLMF010000435.1 GCA_946480995.1 uncultured Bdellovibrio sp.
GCTCTTACCTTTAGAGATAAACGACACGGCATTGTGTGGGTGTAAACTCTCGACATGACTGAATTCTGCGACATAGTCCAAGATCTCCGCTTGCGCGTCCAAAGCCGCCTTCACACGACGGGCCGCGTCTTCACAGAACATCAGATTCTGCCCATTACGCAACGCGAATTCTTGCTCGTCTTCGCGCTTCACTGCCCCTTGCACCGCCGTTTGTAAAGCCTCTTCGACAATATCGATCAGATTTGCAAAGTCATAGCTTGCACCGACTTCGACCTTCACGCGGGCAAAACTTCTTTGCGCATGCGGGGTCGCCACAATCCCTTGCGGAGTGCCCAACCACGAATTCACTGTTTCTAAATCAACGGTGTTTCCTTGAAAGTGCTGCTTGAAGGCATCTTGAATCAACTGACGTGATAACGCAGCTGACGCAGGACAGGTGCTAGAATAAGTCACCACAACTTCAACAAAATATTTTTTCTGACCTTCGACATTGGTGCTGGATAAGATCACCGGATACGAACGCCACGCTTGATTTTCGCTCTTTAAAGCTTTTCGTAATAATGGCGCTTCAAAGTGCACTTGCACCAAGGCTTGGGTGGAAAGTTCTTCGTGGGTTTTTAAAAACTCATCCGTTGCTTGTCCCAGAAGACCTAAAGACATTTCGTTTTTTGACAGAGTATTTTGCGTGATCAAATACAAACGGGACATATGAATGCCGCGGGAGGAAGTTTTATCCAAACTGACCTTGGCGTCCGCTTTTGCGGGAATACGATAAACGCCGTCAGCCTGTTTAAGCAGAATAGGCAGCTCAATCGCGCCCATGCCTACCCAGTCAATCGGGGCATATTTGTCAGAGGGAGTATCTTTGGTCACATCAGGAAGAATTCTTTTTGTCATAGTCAGATCCAATTCCTAGGGGTTCTACCTCAATTTCGTGGGCTTGGCTCTGAAATTTTATGAATTTTGCGGGCACTCTGTGCGTCGGAGCACGGAAATCGAAGACTCAGGGGCCTTATTTGCGATATAATTGAGCCTATGAAACAAAAGCAACTGATCCTCGCAAGTACGTCGAAATATCGCCAAGAACTTCTTTCTCGGTTGGCTTACACCTTTACCGCCACACCCCCCTTAATCGACGAAGAAAAAGAAAAAGACCCGACCCTGGCCCCCCGCGCACTGGCTGAAAAATTAGCCCGTATGAAAGCGGAAAGTTTGCGCAGCGAGAACGCTATTGTGATCGGTGGCGATCAGTTGATCGCCTTTGAGGGACGCATCCTTGGCAAAGCGCACACCGTTGAAAATGCGGTGGCGCAATTGCAAGCCATGCAGGGCAAAAGCCACGAGTTGATCACCGCGATTTGCGTGGTTGCGGGTACTCAAGTCATCCCGTACACCGACATCACGCGCATGCACATGAAAAAGCTTTCACGCGAACAAATTGAGCACTATGTGCAATTGGATATGCCGTTGGATTGTGCTGGCAGCTACAAAATTGAAAAGCACGGCATTAAGCTATTTGATAAAATTGAAAGCCAAGATTTTACCGCGATTCAAGGTTTGCCCTTGATTGAACTGGGAAAAATATTGGAGAATCTAGGACTATGAACGAAACACAAAAAAAACTATTCACTGCTGCTTGCGAAGCTCAAAAACGCGCCCATGCGCCTTATTCTGGTGCCTTGATTGGCGCTGCGGTTTTGATGAGTGACGGCAGAATCTTTGCCGGTTGCAATGTTGAAAACGCCTCTTACGGTGGCACTGTGTGTGCGGAGCGCGTGGCGATTTTTAAAGCCGTCAGTGAAGGTGCGACCAAATCAATTAAAGAAGTCTTAGTAGTCAGTGACGCCGAAAAACCTTGGCCCCCGTGTGGCTTTTGTCGCCAAGTGATTGCCGAATTTGCCAATGAACAAACCCTGGTTCACACCACCAATCTGCAAGGCAAGACAAAGACTTTTGCCTTCCCAGAGATTTTCCCAGAAGCTTTTACTCCGAAACATTTGGATTAGTTTCTGTGCATGAGCCCGCATTCTTGTGGGCTCGCATAGATTCTCTTGGCGAGACACCTCTTCACTCCGTCATCTCTGCACACAGCTGTTGCCGCAAATTGTTTTCACGCCTTTTTGCGTGGTGATTTTTCCTGTCAGATAAACCACAACTGTTTATAACAAGAACGTCTTTTGCATTTAGTAGCCCTATGCGGAGGCTTTATGCTGACAAGATGGTTCAACTGTCTCATTTTGGGACTTATCACTCTTCTTAATTTTTCGGCGGTCACTGCGGTGGCAGCGGAAAAAAAGAACGTCTGTGCGATGACCATAAATTCCAATGATGAGATTGAGTTATTTAAAAAGCATCTTTCGCCGGAGCAGTTTAATTTTATCGAGTTGACTGAAACCGTCGACGAAAAGGCTGACACGAGCACATCCGAAGCCAACGCTTGGCTGAAAGCCAGTTGTAAAAAAGGCATCACTTGTGATGTCTTGGTTATTTCCGGTCACTTTGGCGGAAGCTTCTTCGGAGAGTCCGGAATCAATCTGCCGCTAGAAACCCTAGAAACCGCAAGCTGTGACAGTGCCTGCTCGGGCATTTTGCACGAACCTAAAGAAGTCTTCTTGTTTGGTTGCAACACCTTAGCTGGCAAAGAACGAGATTCACGCACCCCAGAACAATATGCCGCTGTTTTGCAACAAGATGGTTTTTCAGTCGAGCAAGCCCAACAAATCGCGGCCTTCCGCTACAGCCCCATCGGCAGTTCTTTTAATGACCGTATGTCGCGCATCTTTTCAAAAGTTCCCCGCATCTATGGTTTTTCATCGATCGCTCCTTCTGGAAAAAACATCGCGCCCCACTTGCGTGGCTATTTGAAGGACACGGCACCCACATATTTTGAGCAGTTGACTGCGATGACATCGGAAGCGAATGCCGTGCTAAAAGG
>CAMLMF010000436.1 GCA_946480995.1 uncultured Bdellovibrio sp.
TGTAACTGCCACTGGTCGCGACAGTCGCAAGGCCCGTCACTTTACCTGATGGGATTGCGATATCTTGACACGCAAATTGATCGGTCAACGAAGACCACACCATTGTTTGCGCTGCCGTACAACCCGCAACGTTGAAGGCTGATCCTGTTCCTATATTATTTCTTAATTCAGACAACTTAACGAAATGGGCCTGCCAACCAGCGCCATCTACATATTTTAAAAATTTCTGATCGTCGGTCATCAGGGCTGCCGCTACGGAAACACCATTAATTTTCTCTACTTTGGTCGTCACGGAACCTGTAACAAATAAACTTGAACTCACATCACCTGTTAATGTCGTGATGTAATTGCCTGAAGCTTGTTTGTTATTAAACGTATTCCAATCAGCACTATCAAGGTAACCGCTTGTCGTAGTGTTGGCTTTAGGAAGCGTGACCTTCGGCGATCCCGCCACCGAGTTATCGATAACTACCGGAGCATCCGCGGTCACTGCTGAAATAGAACCACCCGCAGGCGAAGTCCACTCTAAAACCCCATTGCCATCTTTCGCGGCAAGGACTTGACCAGTGGTTCCTTTTTTCTCTGGCAAAGTTAAGACATAACTTGCGCCACCGGCAGCTACGATATCTGCGGGAGCTCTTAAACCAATCGAAGCCGGAGTTCCCGCGTTGTCATAGACGTAAATATTTTTTGCAGTAATCGAAGTCCCCGCCTGCACATTGCCAGTCGTTACGATATTACCTGATGTGTTAATCGAAGCCGTGCTGCTTAAAGCACTTGCCGTCACATTCGTTAAATTCGAACCGTCAACAGCTGGAAGTTTTCCTGTTCCATTTAATTGGACGATCTGATTGTTGCCGGTCCCGACATTGACAGCGAGCTCCCCGGCCGCTGTTAAAGGATTCCCCGGGGACGTCACGTGAATCAAGCCCGTGCCTGCCGTAATGCTTGTGACGGTGCCACTGCCACCACCTGAAGGAAGCGTGCTCCACGTACCGTCACCTAATAAGACTTTTGTGGCATCCAAAGGAGCTGGCAAATTGACACTCGAAATTGTTCCAATACCTAAATTTGTCTTAGCCGCCGAAGCAGAAGTTGCTCCAGTACCACCGTTGGCGATAGCAACCACGCCTGTCACGTTGGTGGCAGCGCCAGACACACTGCCTGTGTAACTAGTTCCACCTGCGTTGAAGTTGTTAATAATTGCATCAAGTTTGGTGTAACGATTAAAAATACTTTCCACGTTTGTTTGCGTCAGCCCTTGGGCTGCATTAATATTCACGAAATCGGATTTAACTTGTCCATCCAATGATTCAGAGTTCACGGCATAAGCCATCGAGCGCATATTAAAATCCGCAACAACGGGCGCTGAATCCAAAGTAAAGCTCATGCGAAATTTTCTGACGCCATTGCTGGTCGCAGGATTAAATGTGGTCACGCCACTATTGATCGAACCATTAGAAAATAAACACGTTAAACCCGAAATGACACTGGAGTTGTCCATAACTTGTTTTAAAGAAAAACCGGGGTCACTACCGCCCACAGCACCGGTACCAATCGCCAGATTGATATAACCATTTGAAATGTTCACACCAGAAAACTGTTCTTCACGCAAAATACAATCATTCGAAGAAAGAATACGCGCATTGATGGTGATCCCAGAACGAGTCGGAAGTTCACCTGATGGCAACTTGATCACGCCTTGAAAGCTAATACCTTTATGTGTCTGGGCTTGCGTTACACTTGAAAGTAAAAGAGCCACCAACGTACAACAGAAGACCTTACTCATAAAAAGCTCCCTCGATCTGGATGCCATTACTAAGAACTTGTTTTTCTGAAACCTCACCAAATGTTCCTTTAATAACCACGCCACTTCCGGTGGTCACAATTTCACCAGAAATAAAATCAGCCTCGGTCGCCAACTTGCCAATAACCGGGGTTGCGATTTCTTCAAGGCTGGTTAAGCTTGCTTCTAACGAGCAAGCTGAAAGCAGATATGAAGAAAGAGTGATAAAGAAAATTTGATTCAACTTTACGCGCATGCCTACTTATCGACAAAATGCCCGACAAAATTAAGGACTTAGATCAGAAAATAAGGACACCTTAAAACACTCGAAACACCGCCATCTCAAGTCAGTTGGCAGCTGAATGCATCACAATGAGATTTCTGAAAGTTTCGCAATAGAATGAGGACAGCTCGCGAAAGTGTCCTGAAAAAACAGATCAGGGAGTGGCAAAAAAAAGGGAGCCCGTAATGGCTCCCTTTTGCTAAGAAACTAAGGCCCGAGCGAGGGTTAGTATCTGTAGTGATCTGGCTTGAAAGGACCGTTCTGATCCATGTGCAAGTACTTCGCTTGTTTGCCAGTAAGTTTAGTCAACTTAACGCCAAGTTTATCCAAGTGAAGAGCTGCCACTTTTTCGTCTAAGTGTTTAGGCAAACGGTACACGATGTTTTCTTCGTACTTATCACGGTTCATGAAAAGTTCCATTTGTGCCAACACTTGGTTCGTGAATGAGTTCGACATAACGAAACTTGGATGTCCCGTCGCGCAACCCAAATTCACCAAACGACCTTGTGCCAAAACGATCACTTGGCGGCCATTTTTCAAAGTGTGGATATCCACTTGTGGTTTCACTTCACGTTTTTTTGAATTTTTGTTCAACCACGCCATATCGATTTCGATGTCGAAGTGACCAATGTTACAAACAATCGCGTTGTTTTTCATTTTGTTGAAGTGTTTGTCAGTGATGATATCGCAGCAGCCTGTTGCTGTGACGAAGATGTCAGCCAATGGGGCCGCCTCGTCCATCGTTACAACTTCAAAGCCTTCCATCGCCGCTTGCAAAGCACAGATCGGATCGATTTCAGTCACAAGAACGCGAGCGCCCAAACCACGCATAGAGTGCGCAGAACCTTTACCTACGTCGCCGTAAC
>CAMLMF010000437.1 GCA_946480995.1 uncultured Bdellovibrio sp.
GCTGGGCGCTTTGGGTGTGGACTTAAATTTTGGCTGTCCTGCAAAGACTGTGAACCGTCACGATGGTGGTGCTTCGCTTTTAAAATCCTGCGATCGCGTTTTCACCATTGTCGACACTGTTCGTAAAGCAGTTCCAGCACACATTCCCGTCACAGCGAAAATTCGCTTAGGCTTTGATGATCCGACAAAATGTATTGAAATCGCTCAAGCCGTGGAAGAGGCCAACGCCACATGGTTAACCATTCACTGCCGCACGAAAACCGATGGCTACAAACCCCCAGCGTACTGGGAGTGGATCCCGCGCATCAAAGAAAAAACTAAACTTAAGATCATCGCCAACGGTGAAATCTGGAACGTCACAGATTTTAATCGCTGTGTGGAAGTGACCGATTGCCAAGACTATATGATCGGCCGAGGCGTGATGAGCAATCCGTATATCTTTAATCAGATCAAACAAAGCTTAAACCAAGAGCCGGTTGAAGAAATGTCGTGGAACCGTGCCAAGGCTTTGCTGCCCGCGTTTTTTGAATCAAGCACCTTATATATCAACGATTACTTTGCAGTGTCGCGATCCAAGCAGTGGCTTAAAGCGCTGTCTTTGAAGAATCCTGAAGCCAAAGCTGTGTTTGATGAAATCAAGATTCTAAAGAAGCCCGCAGAGTTCCGTGAAAAGTTGGAACGGATTTGCGGGACTCCTAATCCCATTTTTAACTAAAATAAAGAGTCACACATCAAGATCTGCCGTGAAGACCAGGGATCCTGCCTGCACAACTCTAGAAGTTAGAGATTTGCTCAACGTACTCTGGGTGGTCGATGAATGGATTACGATTGCCTTGAATTTTCTCAATGGCATCATTGCGCTCAAGCTCTGCCTGATCCACAGGATCCAGCTTGTTCCAACGGCGCAGAGTCGCTTCCATGTCCGTAGGGATCGGGAAGTCGTAGCGAACCGAAAAATAGAAAACAGCTCTTGCCACATTGCCTTTGTGTTTTGTTGGTGGTTCAAACACCAGCTCGGCCCCACTGCCGCTGCCTAATTTTGATTCGGTAGAAACATTCTGTCTTTGTTCGTCAAAACATGTGGGCACGTTTTTGACTTTACCCACGTCGCCAAATGCAAAATTGCCGCGCATTGAGTTGGCGCTAGAGTCTGAAGGGTAAAGATGATGCAAGTCCGCTTTACCAACCTTATAGTAATAGCGGTCTTTAAACCAAGATTGAGCGACGGTGTGCTCAACGTTCACGACATTTGCAGAGGGTTCTTTTCCAGGGCCGACGCCGTTGCCTAGATGAGTAGGACCGTAGGGAGTTGAGCAATACACTTCATCAATCGCATAAGAGCCGTCAGTCAGACGAATCAGAGCCACATTTCCAAGGAGCTCAATCTGCGCTTGGCCGTAAGAAATTGGTTTGTGCGCAGAGGTCATGAGTTTCTTTAAATCACTGCGCAGATCCGCTTGGGCGACCGCACACGATAACGTTAGTACAATTGAAAATATAAAAGATGAGTAGCCCACAGTTCCCCCCTTGCAGACAACAAGAGCTGTATCAAACGGGTTTTGTCGTTTCAATCACGAAAGACTGAATGTCTAGGTGCATTGAGATAAGTGACAGACAAAGGCTCGCCCCCCACACCGCCGCCCAAATTTGTGCTTGGCAATACTTTAGACACCTCAGCACCTCATAAATTGCTTTAGAAAGCGGTACGACCTTTGTAACTAACGGCACAGGCCGGGCTTGTCTGGCTTTTTGAAACAACTGGAACGTAAAATGATGACTCAAATCTTACGAATCTTTTTAGGTCTTACTTTCATTGCGCAAAATGCAGTGGCTCTCACCCCTGCCGCAAGAACCCTGATCGATCACGAAACAAAGGCTAACGCTGTTGCTTCACGCAGCAATGAAGTCATCGACATCCCACATTTCAACATCCCCCTAGAACTGGTCGACACCGACTTCGCGGCCCGTTTTTCAGAAGACTTCCGCAAGCATTTGATTTTTGAACGTCATGGCAAGAAGTACATTCGTTGGATTTTAAATCCTGAAGACACCAAATGGGGCGAAGAAGTCGCGGTATATTTCGTCAAAGAACACAATATCAAGCTTGAAAGAAAGTTTTATTTTAAAGGCTATAAAACAGCTTCGCGTTCTTACATTGTTGAAGATCCACAAAAACAGATTCAGTTTTCTGTTAAAAGCTCTACGAACAAAACAGGTGGCCACTGGGCTGACAAAAAGCAACCCGTGGGTGAAGCCATCGATTCGCGTTTGAATGCGGATATCCTTCATGAAATTCAGCAGAAGTTGCCATTTGAACATGCGATCGTCATGGATGAACCTGCGATCTTAAAATTGCCTGCGATTGATCAAGCGGTGGTTATTCGCGATCTGTCCGGCATTAATGATGCAAAATCAGGCATGATATATTTGCCAGGTTTTGCGGTATTGCATGAAACAGCGGGCGCCTTGATCGCGAAGGCCAATGGTTCCAACAATCCTTATTCGTTCTGGACCACTTACTATGTCAAAGCCGTGGCGCGCGCTATGGGTGAATTCGGCGCACGCACTGGCATGCAGTTCGACTCTCCGCACTCGCAAAACTTCTTAGTAGAGTTTGATTCTAACTATCGCCCAACAGGTCGCATCGTTTTGCGTGACCTTGCTGACTTTTATGTCGACAAACGCATCATGCGTGCCGTGCACAGCAATCCAAACTTTTATTTTGAAAAGTTCACGCAAACAGAAAACGTCAAAACCAGTACCTTTGCCGCATTCGGCCCTTTGCATGGCAACAACCCACCCTCGTGGGTAAGTGCTCCTCAGTATGCGGAATGGAAAGACATTTACTTTAAAGAATTTGAAAAAACATTTTCCCGGGTTTCTGGATTGCCAGTTGAGTCCTTTAAAACTCGAGAAGGTGAAATGAACGGAC
>CAMLMF010000438.1 GCA_946480995.1 uncultured Bdellovibrio sp.
CTGATGTGGACATAGATATTGGGATTGGGGTGCGGGTGAGGTTTTAGCTCGCAGTCCTTTAACGAAGAGAATTTCATATACAAATATTCCGAGAAAATATATATCTTCTAGAGATGAAAAACACATCCCCGTCTCCCAGCCTCCCAGAGGCCGAAGAGATCCACCAGCGCAATGTTGAGCTCAAAAAATGGCTACTTTCTCAGCCTGAAGTATCAACTGTTGTCATTGAAAATAATGGCGCTGATGTTTTTGCATCCTGCCACCTAGGCACCGAACAAAAAGATTCCTCTGGCGATGAAAAGACCAAGCTGTGGTCCAGAATCTTTGATATTCACTATCAAAAGATCTCTTCAGAACCTGATACCGAGTTAAATACCAACGTATGGAAAAGCAGTTATAGCGGGCAAGAAATTCCAAAAGCTGAGATGAAAGAATGGATTCAGACGACGGCCCAAAGAGTTCTTCGTTCCCACCCGACCCAGGCCCGTGTTTTGGAAATCGGCTGCGGAAATGGGCTTATCCTTGCTTCCTTATTGCCACACATAGACTCTTACGTGGGGATCGACACTTCTGAGCATGCTCTGCACTCGATTCACAACAGCTTTAAAAATGATCCCAACCTATCAAAAGTTCAACTTTTCCAAGCTGAAGCAACAGATATTAATAAAATCCCTAGAAATATTCTTGAGGGTGCTTTTGATATCGTCGTCATCAATTCCGTGGCGCAGTACTTCCCAAGTGTCGACTATTTAAATACGGTCCTTAAGAGTCTGGAGCCTTTTCTTAAATCTGAATCGACCCTCTTTATTGGCGACGTGCGCTCGTTTGCACTGAACGAGGTTTTCCTTACAGACATCATCGCACATCGCAATTCAGGCGATATGCTAGTTAATGACTTAAAGAAATTATTAGAACGACAAAAAGCGAAAGAAGCTGAGACGCTTTATGATCCCCGACTTTTTAAGTTACTTGGTAAAAACTTTGACTGGATTAGTTCGGTTACGACTCAGCTTCGCCGGGGTCAACATCACAACGAGATGAATAAGTTCAGATATGACGTAGCAATCCACTGCAAAAGATCTCAACAAAAGAAGATAACTACTGCATTAACAATCGACTGGGAAAAAGAGCAGTTTAATCTGCAAAAACTCGCTGATCTTTTTAAGCAAGACGGTCAGGATGCGTATCAAATTATAAATATTCCTAACTCTCGCATTTTTAAAGCCGTTGAAGTGTACAAAAAACTTAAAACAGCCAGTGCAGATACAAAATTGTCTGATTTATTAGGGCCCCTCCCCAAGACGGAAGCGATTGATCCGGAAACTCTTTGGCAATTGGCTGACAAACTTGGTGTAAAAATTGAAATCGATTGGGACACCGAATCTGGCTTAGAAAGAATGGCGCTAAAATTCTTAAAAAATGCAAATAGCGAAATAGCTGAAAAGGTTCACAATCCTCAACTGTCTCAAATTTCAAACAAAGTGATCCTGCCCTTAGAGTCATCATTTTCTAAAGAGCTCAACAAAAGAGCGAAAGATCACTTCAAAGAGGTGGCTCCCGAAAAAGGCATTCGCCTTGTTTCCGAGAGCACCATGAATTTACTTTCTTAAGCGCTACTTAAGATTGATTAATTCTTTAACCACGTACTGCGGCGTATTGTTAATATTTATATAGATTCTTCCTACGTACTCACCGAGCATTCCCAACATCATCATGATCATTCCACCAGTGAATAAGATCGTCGACATGATAGAACTGTAGCCGATAGGAATTTGTGGGTTTAACAATTTTTCGACAATTAAGAATGCCATGAAAAGAAATCCCAAGAACGAACACACGAATCCAATGATTGAGGCCACTCGCAAGGGAACGACCGAAAAGGCAGTAAAACCATTCAGCCAAACAGATAACAACTTAAAAAATGAGTAGTTTGATTTTCCATACAAACGCTTGCGATGGGAAACCATGACATTGACCATATTCGATGTCGTTTTTAGGAAAACACCACCTAAATAAGGAAACGGATTACGACATTTAATGGCTTCGTCTGTTACAAACCTTCTTGCGACCCACAAATTACCAAAATAAAGATGCTTCGGTTTATTAAAAAGAAAGTTCACCATCATATCGTTCAAGCTGCTGCCAATATTTTTAAAGAAGCTATTTTCCTTTTGGTCAAACTTGGCCCAAGCCATATCATAGCCTTCTTCAATCTTATCGACCAACTTAAAGAATTCGTCCACCGGAGACTGGCCATCGTCATCACAATAGGCAACAAAGTCCCCTGAGGCATATTTAAATCCCGCAAGCATGGCCGGTTGTTGGCCGTAATTTTTCGAAAAATTAACACCTTTAATTTTCTCATCTTGGCTGCAGATTTCTTTAATCTTATTGAAAGTCTCGTCCCGAGAGTAATCATTCACGAGTATGATTTCATAGTCATACTCTGCCCGCTGTGCGACCGTTTTCTTAAGTTCTTCGACAACTGACGAAAGACTTTTTGAAGAGTTATAACAAGCTATTACAAAACTAATCTTTTTCATTTCTTAAACCTTAAGCCTTGCAAGTCCGAACCCTGTAAGTCCATAACTGTTTCCGTTATAAAGCATATATCTTTGTCCCTTGTGATCAAAAACAAAAGGATACGCGACCTCTTGATCATCCCATCCAGAGCTTGAAGTCGTGATGCCAACTTCAGAGTCTTTTCTGATCCACTCAAGTCCGTCCAAGGACTCTGCATATCCTAACTTGTACTTGCCATTCACGTTGACGGAGTACCACATCTTAAAAAGGCCCTGTTCAAACAACACGCAAGGCCTTGCGACGGCACGCTCACCTTCACCTAAGTTCAAGCTGGTAATATATGTTTTCTCCCAGTGAATCCCATCATCAGACATGGCAGAGCGAAGAATAAATTTGTAATTCT
>CAMLMF010000439.1 GCA_946480995.1 uncultured Bdellovibrio sp.
TCACGACCCGCTGTGTGCTCATGTACTTTTTCAAGCATGCGGCGTTCTGCCGGGTTTAATGTTTTTTCGTCAAGATTCTTGAAATACTCACTTAAATAGGGAGCGAGTTCTAAAGCGCCCCCTTTTTCTAAAACTTCAAGGACATACTGAAGTTTGCCAATCGTCGAAGTTCTTTCGCTTTTGATATAGCAAACCGGAGTGTTGGTATTTTCCACACCGGAAACTTGCGCTAGAGGTTGCCCCTTTAAGCGCTCGCGTAAGACTGTGTTTTGCGTGGCTGTCATGTGGGTTAATTGTTCAAAGTAAGTAGGTGCCGTTTCCTTTAGATAGCGAGTTAAGTGAGGAGCTACGGTTTTTCCCGACGGAGCAATCGAAGTAAAGCCATAGATGCGCGGTACATTTGCAAAAACGCGGGACATGCGATCGCTGAAAGAACTGCCGATGGCGCTATAGCGAAATGCTGCTATTTGTTGCGCTTGTATTTCACTGAAACCGTCTTCGACTAAAACACGTGCATACTGTTCCGGCGTGCGCGAATCTTTTTCTTTGCCAGCTAGCGTGTTGCAGCCAAAAAGAAAAACTTCCTTAGGTGCATGCAAAATTCCCGAGCACGCAGAATCACAGCTTGCCGACTCAAGAGTTTCTAGTGGGAGATTAATCTCTGAGGAGCCAAAGAAAGCCCCGCCAAAGTGACCCGAGATTACCAAGACATCACACTTGATGCCTTGGCGGCAACTCGCTTTTAACCAGGCATTTTCAGATTCTTCTTCGTTAGTTCTCGAAGAAGCTCCTTTTTGGTCTTCGATCTCCGTCAATTCAATAAAATTAAATTGGTCTTTTGAAAGATGTTTTTTGAATAGATCGATCTCATCGCTGGAGTTGATCGTCATTGCGCAGACGTTTTTCTTCTCTGCCGTTAATGCCATCGCAGACGACAAGGTAACAGTCATCAGGATTGTACATTTAATTTTTTTTATCCAACGTTTCATAAAAACTCCTAAAAGAACGAAAACCCTTGAATTATTTAGCTTGAGTCACCTTAACGTCTTTCACTTGCACAGTGCCAATACCATTTGCTCCTGGTGTGAAAGTGAGTGTTGCATGAGCTAATAGATTTCGCATTTCCGATGAATCAACTTTCAATTGAAATCCACCATCGACAGAGGCGTTAACAGTCAGCAATAGCACACTGTTGGATTCGATGATTTTAGCATATTCCTTGTTTTGGGATTTCAAATCTGACAACAGTTTTAACTGCGCCTGCATCATAGAGTCGGTGAAGTCCTGTTCGACTTTGCCAGTTTCAGGATTTCGTTGAATCGCCCCTGTGATCAACTGGGCTCCACGATTGTACGATGCCGTGAAGTGCATATTCTCAACGGTGATGAGCTCATCGGAGGCTGCTAAGTCGTTGTCAGAAAGCAGGCCCAGGATGGTCTTTGTTTTGTTGTCATAAAGAACCCCAGTGCTAATCGCGCGGGAGGCGTACTCATAATCCTGTTCAGTAAGTCCGATGTAAATCGTACGGTAGGCGACTCCGTCTTTTTTGTTGGCCCTAGTGTCTATAAAATAAGGCATTTTTCCGGAATTCAAATCACGCACAAGTTGCGACTGGGTGTCGAGTTTGAAAAGTGGGTGCGCTATCTGAGTATGAAAAGGGGCTGTTTCTGAATTGTAGGGTTTTTCAATATCGAATACACCCATCTTTAAAGACTTAATTGCTTGAGGATTTTGCTCAGTTTCAAGAATTTTTAATAGATTCTCTTTTACGTTAGTAAGAGTAGAGACGCCAATAAGGGCAGCAATAGCCGCGCGCCGAGTGGCAAAGTGTACTTTGCTATTGATCACTTCATTCATTGTTGCGGCATAGTTTTCGTATGTCTCTACGTTGTTACTAAGGTGGTTGAGCGCAAGCAATTGTGTGTTTGTCTCGTGCTTGCCCGTGGCAATACTCAAGAGTCTTTGTTTTAAGCGACTTGTGAACGGAAGTTTGGGCGCAAGCTGCAGAGCTTTAAACAGTCTTTGTTCGTCGTCGTCGCGGTCGAGTTCGGAATGTAATTTTTCTTTTAAGTAAGTGGACTTCTTAAGAACGATACTGAAATGTCCGGGATGCACATAGAGCTTTCCGGTCCCATTGAGATATCCACTCAGAGCTGCATCGAGAAACTCTTGGTCTTCGCGACTCATCGATAAGACCGTAGAAAGCAGGACGTCGCCATTGGTGCTATTTTTAGGTAATTTTGCCGCGGCGTCTTCCATAGCGTTGCGGAACTTTTTATCAAGTGTCGGTAAAGCTTCAGAATACGCGGCGATGGGCCCAGTGAGACGTAAAAGGGGAAGTAATGAACTGACCAGATCCGTGTACTCTGGCTTGATGTTTTTGGCGCGCGATAAAATCTGAATCATTTTGGCAGCCATAGCGGTGTTGTCCGTATATTTGTCTGTAAGTTCCCGAGCCAGACTACCCAGTAGCGTATAAACAGCGTCTGTAAGATCTGAGTTCTGTGGTTTTAGGCACGTCAGCAATTGATAGAAGTCTTTATTCTTCCAGTATTCAGGCTTAATACGTTGTGGATTGATGTTTTTTACAGAGACATTTAAGGAGCAGAATTGATCAACAACTTGTCGAGTCAGGGCGACTCCATCGTAAAGTGGTTGTAAGACCAAAGCCGTCATATTTTTGTCGTAATTTTTTTCTTTAATCCAATTCAGCGTTAGCATCAGATTTAAAGTGTCGACTTGAGCCTTCAATAGTCCCTTAATTGGTTCTGCAACAAACGCCGCCAGTTTTTCACGACCCAATTCGTGTTCATAGATGTCTTCTAAAAGGCGTCGTTCGGCAGGATTCAGTTTTCTCTGGTCAAGATTTTCGAAGTATTGACTTAAATAAGGCGCAAGTTCTAGTGCGCCTCCTTTTTCCA
>CAMLMF010000440.1 GCA_946480995.1 uncultured Bdellovibrio sp.
AGGCAACCAATGCGATGAAATAAAATCGGCGGCGGAAATCTCTGTGCGATTTTCTTCCATTTTCAGAATCGATAGCATCTGTTTCCAGTAAAATTTTTTCTGCTCATTTGATTTCGCACGGCTGTATTCAAATAAAAGGAAAAAGTATTTAAGCTCTTTCTCACTCAAATGAAGGCCATAACTTAAAGTTTCGGCAAAATTTTTAGTGATCGGTCTTTGCCCCATAATCACCATCCGCAAAAAAGAACGGCTCTTAACGCCTAATTCTTGGGCCCAGGTCTCATAAGAAAAACTCTTTGCCGTAGCTTTGCGAAAGCTATAGTACTCACTTAAATAATCCCGAATGTTTATGAAATCACATACACTGGGCTTCACTGATGTCGTATTCTTCATGAACTCAAGTTCCTCAAAAATAGTAGAAATCTGCAAGCAGTTTATTGAGCTCAGATTTGAGCACAAGAAGCGTTAATGGCCTCCCAAGAAAGTCCTGTGACAAAACCGTAGACACACTAAATCTTATTCATTGGTCTATAGCTCGGCCTCAGGTTTGCTTTATGCTTTCTCGTCGCCTCACCGCGAAAGCGAGCTTCAGGCCAAAAATATATAAACGATAAGGATAATAACATGAAAAGAATGACTTCCGTTTTAGCAATCGCCTCCCTTTTAATTGGCAACTTTGCGTTAGCAGCTGGCAACGGTGACGTGGGTTCCGTAAATAACCCGTCAGCCCTAGATACTAAAGAATCCATGGAACGAATTGTTCAAAACGCTGAGCAAATTGGTGCTATTGATGCTTTAACGATTCTGGCTGATCTTGCAAGTGCCCGCAAAGCAAACCTTCCCGGCACTTCAAAGCCAGAGATGGATAAACACGCCGCAATTCGAGTTTCTTTAGTTTCGAGTATCAATGCTGATCTTGCCGCAGTAAAAAAAGAAAAGTCTAAAGACTGTTTCATTGCTATGGCGGACCTAGGAAGAAACGCCCAAGCATCAGGCTTTGCATCGACTATGCGTGTGGCCGTTGATGTCTCTTCTGCATTGTTCTCGCCCAACGAAGGTATGACCCTAGAAAGTCTT
The DNA here is from genome assembly GCA_946480995.1 of uncultured Bdellovibrio sp. Next base: position 1,078 of record CAMLMF010000440.1, read on the forward strand.
CGCTCGGGAACTGATACTTACGCGAGTTCTCTTAAGGAAGAAGTCGTTCGCCTTTGCCGCTAAGGCTGCCAATAGCCCGTACAAGGCTGAAATTACTTCACGAAATGGCCTCTCAGCTGCAACTGAGGGGCCTTCTAATTGGCCCAGGAATTGATAATGCATAGCCTGCTAAGACAGGAGTGCCCATGGGTTTTGAGACCAATAACGACAAATCAAATAGCCAAGATCAGTTGAGTCTTTTTGATTTTAAGATGCCGAAAGCTGATTTCGTGACAGCCAAAGAAGAAGGCTCTTCCGCTGTTGATTTCAATATGTGGTTGATGGCGCACAAAGAACCTGAAGCGAATAAGACCTCTCGCTTTATGACCGTCTCTGCGACTGTGCATGCAGCAGCGATCTTGTTGATCGCCATGATGACAGTTCCACTGGTAGAACAAGTTAAGACTGAAACCATCACGATTGAAATCGAAGACGTGGCCCCACCAATGAAAATTGCCCGTGGTGCAGCCGTTCCAGCGACTCAGGGCGGAGCTCCGACTCCTATTGAAACTCCGGTCGTAGAGAAAATGGAAGATGTCGGCGCCCCTAGCAAAGACGACGTTGTCATTGCAAAAGCAGCCGCTGAACCAAAAGCCGCGAAGGCTTCCCAAGCGAAAGCGAACAACTCTAAAGCATTATCAAAAGCTGTCGCGAAAAATTCTCCAAAAGGTGGTAAAGCTGCTTCCGCGGGTCGCAGTGTTGCACCTAAAACGAACTTCCAAGCTGTGCCGATGACGATTGATGATATCGAAGCTCCGGAACTGGACGCTGGTGCTTTGGCAAATACACCCGTTGATTCAAACATGGATGAAGACTTCAACGAAGATTTCGCAAAATTGGATAACTCGCAAAAGGCCGCTTTAGCGAAAGAAAAGAAAGCTCTGGACGACATGGCCGCGGCTTTAGCTGCGGAACAAGATGAGCACTTAAATGCGGCTGATGCTGCTAACAAAGAAGAAGCGGCTCAACTTGCGGCGGCTCAAGAAGCTCTGCGCAGAAAAAATGCGAGCAACATCGCCTCTGCATTAGCAGCAGAACGCGCAGCTGCTGCAGCCGCAGCACGTGAAGCTGCCGCGAGAAATGCCGCGGTTAAAAGAGCCGGCATCGGTGGCGACGACAACGGCATGGGCACAAAACAAGGTGCTGGCGCAGGCAACTCTGGATCTACAGCAGCTGGTTCGCAATTAGCGGGTGTACCGAATGGTGTACGCAGTCTTGATCAGCTTCGCCAAATGCCGGGCAATCCTCGCCCACAATATGACCGCCAAGAACGTTTGCGTGGCGACCAAGGTAAAGTGGCTTTCATCGCTTATATTTCTAAAGAAGGCTACCCTTCAAAGTTTAGAATGATGAACTCGACAGGTTTCAGAAACCTGGATGCGAAAACTTTGGCAGCACTTAAAAAATGGCGCTTTTACCCGGGCCAAGAAGGTTGGGTTGAGCTTCCCTTCCGTTGGGACTTAAAGGGCGGAGCCCAAGAAGATGGCGGTCTTTTAAGAAGAGCCAGCGCCACCAGACAATAAGGCGATTAAAAAAGGGGACCTCGAAGTCCCCTTTTTATTTGCGCAACGCATTGCCAAAATGCAAGCGCCGAACGTACAAAAGCCCTTGAATGTTACTTCAAAGGCTTATTCAAATACTTAATTTTAAACAGCAATTAGTCTTTGAAAAGAACTTTAGCTGATTTCGTTGTACCTTTAGTACGTAGAGCAGCTTTGTGTTTAGTACCGCTAGTAGATTTTTTCTTTTCACGGATATATTCAGTTTTTTTGCGATCTGCTCGTGGGTGAGTCCATCGATCCGG
>CAMLMF010000441.1 GCA_946480995.1 uncultured Bdellovibrio sp.
GGGAATCCGATAATTACGACATCGGATTCAAGGTCCGGAAGAGCTTGTAGCTCCACTTTTTCTAAGCGCTGGACGCATTCACCAAGACGTGGATCTTCTTTGTCGTTTTTAGTGAAAAGAAGATGTTTGTCGATAGGATGAAACCAGCTCATTTGTTCTGTGGGCTCCACTTAGACATGCGCAAAGTTTTTTTTATCGCGCCCGTGTCTGAATCATAGATTTTCATGATTGCACTGGCTTTGCTGAATTGAAGAGTCGCAAAAGTTGTGCTGGTGCTGTCGGAAAGGAACAAAACCCATTCAGTGCCTTCGGAAGGTGTCAGGCTGTAACGATAACGGATCGGTTCGATCTTTTCGTAAACGCCGCCCTTGGTAAGGTCTTTTAAATTGATCGGGTAGAAACTCAAAGAGTCAAAATCTTGCACAGAGATAATTCCATCAGAGCTGTGCCAGTGACCCAACAGTCTTTTTAGGCCGACATAGTCGACACTGTCGATGAGTACAGAACAAGATTCATAAGCAAAAAAACCTGCGGCTGTGATCGTGTCGCCAGTATCAAGTTTTTTCAAACTTTGCACAGCTTCATCCGATTTTGCGTGGATTAACAAACGATCGCAATGAGGTGCTTTTTCCAGAACGCGCAAGAAGAGTCCGGCACTGGTGCGCTCGACTGTTCCACTCACAGGCTGAGAAGAATAGGCGACAGATGACGCAACTAGGCTGAGGACGAAAAACAATGATTTCATGCCCCACTTTGTTCCATGGCTGTATAGCCCGGTCAATAGTATTTCTACTCCATTTTTTGACTGATGGAGTCAACTGCCAAATTAAAGAGCACTTTGCCATGTTCCGCAGAGCAAAGACTTGGATTTGACCCCATCCTGCCGTCGGGGAAAGTCTCTCTGAATTCTTGCGGTGCCATCGGCCAGTGCGGACGCTCTTTGGTCGCAGTGAAATCCATCTTCGCTACATTTTTGTAAGCTTCCGGATGGGTGTGCATGGTGACAGAGATTTCTCCGCAGGTTGCATGAAAGCCATTTTCGTTGCCGAAGACTTTGCTTTCGTATGCAGTCACTTCGGGCAGATGCCACCAGTTTACAAGTTTAATGTCATAGGTTTCTTTGTCTTGTTTGGCTTGGCAGAAGGCTGTGGTGAGTGGCGCGATATTGCCGCCGTGACCATTGATAAAAGTAAACTTGCTAAAACCATGGCGTCCCAAGCTTTGAATAATTTCAGTGATCACTTGAATGTAAGTCAGAGGAGAGAACGTGATCGTTCCAGGAAAAGCCATGTGGTGTACGGCCATACCAAAACATAATGGTGGTGCAACCAGTGTTTTGGTTTTTTCACCCACAGCTTTGGCGATTTCCCATGCGGAAAGATAGTCGATGCCAAGCAGGCCTGTGGGGCCGTGTTGTTCTGTGGAGCCCACGGGCACGATGATGTGCTTTTTCGTTTTTAGATAATCTTCAACTTGTGGCCATGTTTTTTCTTGTAGATTCATCGACATTGCTTGCTCCAATGCCTTAAGCACACATAAGATATAGGGAAATGTCTATAGATAACGGAACAAGTCAGCTTTCTTTTCCTCTGCGCGCGGAAATTCCGCAGGCCGATACGTTGATTGTTCGCGATTTGGATGTCGTCGGAGTCGGATCCTTGCGCCGTCAGCAAATTCAGCAACTGCAAACGCAAAAAAATTTTATTTTACAAACCCATGAGTCTTTGATCGCATCTTCGGTGCACAGTATTTATCAGGCCGAGCTGTTACGTACTTTGCAGTGGCTAAGACCGGTGCGCACTGAAGTGGGGCCCGTGCTAAAGATCAGCGATCTGCTGAAAGACTCTTTCGCAAATATTTTTCCGCACACGCATGCGGCCTTGGGGTTTACGGCGACTCGGGTGCGCGATCTGTATTTGCAGGATATGGAATGGAGCAGTTGGTTGTTGCAAGATCACTGGCGTTATTTTGTCGGTTATTTGCGCCAGAAATTTCCCGAAAAAAATGAGCTCTTCGAGTTGGCGCATTGGGAATGGGTGCGTGCATGGATCGAAGTGCAGCCTTTTGAGAGTGACAAGGCAGAGCCTGGGATCGTCAGCTTAAATCCCAGTTTGCAAGTGGTGTCTTTGACGGTGAATCAACCTGTTTTAAGTCGAGACAAAGGTTTGTATGCGCTGGTTTATAGTGACCATAAAACGACTGTGACAGAAAGGTCACTGGACGTTTTTGAAGCGCATATCCTTGATCTATTACAAGAGGATAGGAAGTACACAGGGCAACAAGTGGTGCAAATGGCACAGGTGAGTGACGGAATAGGCACTCAACTATCAGCCAAGGAATGGGAAAAAAGGTATTTGTCATTGGTAAATGACGCTATAATTTTATCTGAGAAACCATAAAGGGTTCACACAACGACAAGGAGAGTGAGATGAAAAAAGCACTTCTATTTTTAAGTGTATTTTGCACGACAGCCCTGGCGGCAGTGACAGCACAAGCGCGAGGCAGTTCTAGCGGCGTCATGGCAACAGCGAACGTTTTTATGTACAACAACACTGCGGATGCAACACCGGGTGGTTCTGCTGATAGCAAATCAAGTATCTATGATATTAAGATTGGTTATTTGGGTGGCAATGGTCTTTATTTGGGCGGGATTTATACTATGCGCAGCTCGTCCTCAGGATCGACAACGTCAGATGGGAAAGCTTTAGGTGCTTCGGTCGGGTACGTTGGGGCTACAGGATTCTTTATCAAGGGGCATTACCTGCTATCGGCAGAAGCTGATGATTACAAGGAAGGCAGCGGTATTCAGGCAGATTTCGGTTATATCACCAATGTCACGGGTGCCTTGATGGTCGGAGTAGAGCTTACTTACCGCAGTATTGAATACAAA
>CAMLMF010000442.1 GCA_946480995.1 uncultured Bdellovibrio sp.
GGCCTCAATTGAGGTCGTGCGCGAAGAAGCTCAAGTCTGGCTGGACACAGAGCTGTTTATTTTGGGTCTATCTGAAAGCTGGCATCCAGAAGAAGGTCTTAAATCAAAAGAGTTGATCTCTGTACTGCAGCGAGCAGGGAAAGACGAGTCTTCCACGCCATATTTGGTTAAAGGGATTGAGGAGCTCTTGTTGTCAGTAACAAGTCCGGTTCCGATGACGGTCGATCAAGAAGGTCGTCTTATTATTTCTAAGTTTGAATTTCCCTACACGCGAAAAAGCTTGCGCCAGCAAAATATCAATCGTGGTTTGACACGTCTGTTGTTGCGTTCGTTCGTGAACGAAAATGCGCGTATTACGTCCTATACAGGAGCTGTTCTTCCTGAGGTTGAAACGGCCTTTGTTACTTTAAAGCCGATTTTGGTCGAACTTAAACTGATCGAGGAATCTAACACGGGATTTGGTTCGGCGCGGTTCCGTGAAGCCAATATGTTTACTCCTCACGCGGATGGGAATTCTTTGGCTTCTTATGCTGAAATTTCCGACTTGGTGGGAATGATTTTCTCTGGGTTTAAATTAAACTCTTTGTTGAAGGTTGATCTAGTCGCCGAATGCACCAAGGGTCCCATCGACTCTAAAACGTCGGTGACGATCAATTGCGCGCGGGATTCGTATCGTGGGACGATGCCGACGATCATGACCGCGACTCCAGAGTATTTAACCTTCATGAAGAAAGCTTCTAAAGATCAGTGGTCCATATATATGGAAAATGTCTTTAAGTCGGCCGGCTATATCCCGAACAAAGATCAGCTGGTGCGACTCGAGGACATTTCGCTTGCACCCCACGTGATGCAATATATTGAAATGGTCTTTTTGCGCTTTGATGGCAATAAAGACGGCATGATTTCAGTGAGTGATGCGGAAAGTGCGTTTCCAGTTTTCAGAGGCATTTTGCGAGAATTGGCCGCAGATCAGTTGAAAGACGGCACTTTAAAAGAAGAAGATCTGTTCGCTTTATTTACGTTTATTTTGCGTTATGGGAAGCCGCCAGAAACCTTTTTGGAAAAAGCCAGATTTCTAAGCTGGCGCAACAAAGTGGTCCCTTGGGATGTGAAGGCGGACCGTGTGCAGTTGGCGTCCATTTTGGGATATATTGCGGATGCTGTGGCAAAAACAGCGGCAGAAGGCAAGGCCGCCGCAAATGGTGGAATGAAGTCCAAAGCGAAGGAACTAGAAAAAACGAATTTTAATCTAGCACCTTCGGATTATCCACCTTGGCAGCAGTCACCGTAGCGTTTTGCAAGATAAGACCCATGTAAACACCAGAGCCATTCTGAGACGGCAACGAAGTCACGTTGCTGTTCGTATCGATGTCCGCTGTCGCAGCGGCATACTGAACCATGTTACGTCTCCAGATCATCACCCGGGCTTTTGAAGCCACATTGTGTACGTCGATAACTAAATCTAAAGAGGCGGGATAATAATAAGTCAGAGCCGAGCTAGGTATTGTCGCGGCATTGCCATTAAAGGCAATTTGTCCATTCACGCTGGCCCCCGAACGAGTCAAAGTGATGCGCAAACCATTGCTGTCAGGCAGGGTGCTAGTGGGCGAGTACATGATGACCGAAATAGAACTGGTCGTCAGCGCACTGTCTAGGGAGGCTTTTAAAGTCAACGAGCGGCTGGAGGCCACAGTCAGGGTTTGGATAAAACGAACCGTGCCTGAACCTTCAATCTTAGTGGAATCACTTTGCGAAAAGGCGCCAGAAACGGTGGTAAAGCTATCAATGCCAGAAACGTCCTCTTCAGTGACTTTTCCGCAGGAAGCTAAAACGAGAGTACCTAAAATTAAAAGAGATCTTAGAACGAGTTTTTCCACATCATTGACTCTACCGGTAACGGTTTCTTGTCGTTATACTTCGCGGACGGCTTAACGTTGTAAGACGTTAAGATGTCACCTTTCACTTCAAAGTATATCAACTGACCAATCGGCATGCCAGTGTAAACTCGGACAGGCTGTTTTACAGAGATTTCTAAAGTCCAATAGTTGCAGAAACCCACGTCGCCTTTACCGGCTGTCGCATGGATATCGATACCTAAGCGGCCCACACTTGATTTACCTTCTAAAAATGGGACGTGTTGCAAAGTCTCAGTGTACTCCGCGGTCACGCCCAAATAAAGGGTGTCAGGCATAAGAACAAATCCCTCTTCAGGAATCTCGAAAGATTTGATCTTGTTATGCTTCTTAGCGTCCAGCACTTCGTCTTCATACACAGCCAAAGTTTTACCTAAGTGAACATCGTAAGAGTTCGTACCTAGGCATTCTTTGCGGAAAGGTTCTACTTTAATAGAGCCTTTCTCCATGCATGCGAGAATCTGCTGATCCGTAAGAATCATTACTTAGTTTCTCTGTGAACTGTATGACGCTTAAGATTTGGATTGTATTTCTTCTTCTCAAGACGACCTGGAGTCTTAGTTTTGTTTTTCTTCGTTGTGTAACGAGAAACAGGTTTTCCTTCAGCACGAGCTTCTGTGCACTCGAGAGTGATGATGATTCTTCCTGATTTTTTTGCCATTGCGCTGCTCCTTAATGTCTCTTCAAAGTCTTTTCAAAATATTGTCGCTACTTCCATCTCAGGTTTTCTGAGTTGGCTCAAACTATATTGCCATGCGTAAATTGGAAAAAATGACAATACCTTTTCAAAGGGGGTCAAGGTATCAAAGGAAATCGGAAACTTCAACAGACAATTTCGCGTCTTAAAGGGAATTTCATGAGATCTTCGACTCTTTTTCTTGTATCGGTGCTTCTCTCGGCTTGTGCACATGCTCAAACAGCCAGCATTTTGCACGGAAAAACCTTACAACCAGCAACTCTAACAGAAGCTTTG
>CAMLMF010000443.1 GCA_946480995.1 uncultured Bdellovibrio sp.
GCGCGAAACGATGCAGGTCGCACAAAAACTGTACGAACAAGGTTTCATCACCTATATGCGTACTGACTCGACATTCTTATCCAATGAAGCAATCAATGCTTCTCGCGATTGTATCCAAAGCAAATACGGCAAAGAGTATTTAACTCCGCAGCCCCGCAATTACGCCGCGAAAAAAGTCAAAGGCGCCCAAGAGGCCCATGAAGCGATTCGTCCGGCGGGCCAAGTGTTTATGGATCCAGATGAAACCGGTCTGACGGGCACGCAATTCCGCTTGTATGATTTGATTTGGAAAAGAACGATCGCTTCGCAAATGGTCGATGCTCGTCAGAAACAAGTCAGTGCAAAAATCCAAGTGGGCGACGCTTTGTTCGGCGCTTCGGGCATGACGATTGAATTCCCAGGTTTCTTACGCGCCTACGTTGAAGGCAGTGATGATCCAGAAGCAGATTTAGCAGAACGCGAAGTGCGCCTGCCAGCTTTGAAAGTCAAAGATGCGATCAAGTGCGCTAAACTAGATCCAACTTCGCATGAAACAAAACCACCAGCGCGTTATACAGAGGCAAGCCTTGTGCAAACGATGGAAAAAGAAGGCATCGGCCGTCCATCAACATACGCATCGGTTATCGGAACTATCATCGATCGTGGTTACGTGCGCAAGAACGGCACGGCGTTGATTCCAACGTTCACCGCGATGATCGTGTCTAAATTGTTAAGTCAGTATTTATCCGAATTCGTCGATCTGGGTTTTACTTCCGGCATGGAACAAAGTCTCGACAACATCGCCGAAGGTGATTTGGATTGGGAAAAATATTTAACCTCTGTGTACAAAGGCCCGAAAGGTCTGCGCGCCCGCGTGGATGATCAAGAAGAAAAGATCAATCCTGACGAAGCTCGCACGATGACTTTAGAAGGCATGGATCGTTACAAGTTCCACGTGGGTCGTTACGGTGCTTACGTGACCACACAGCGTGATGGTGAAGATGTGAGTGCTTCGTTGCCAGACAACGAATCGCCAGCCGATATCACTCCGGAAATCGCCGAAAAATTGATTGATCAAAAAATCAATGGTGCGGATTCCATCGGTAAAGACCCGAAAACAGATTTGCCAGTGTATGTTTTAAATGGTCGTTATGGACCGTACGTACAATTGGGCGATGTGAGTCCTGACGACGACAAGCCAAAACGTGCATCATTGCCTCCTGGAACACAGCCTGAAAACGTTGATTTAAACATGGCTTTGGAATTATTAGCTCTGCCAAAAACTTTGGGCAAGCATCCAGGCACGGGCAAAGATGTCAAAGCAGGCCTTGGGCGGTTTGGTCCGTTCGTAGTGCATGAAGGGGATTATCGTTCGATTCCAAAGGGTGAAAGTGTGATTACAATCACTTTTGAACGCGCGATGGAAATGCTCAGCCAACCGAAAAAAGGCCGTGGCAAAGCTTCAGCATTAAAAGACCTTGGCGCACATCCAGATTCCGGCGATGCGATTCAAGTTTTCAACGGTCCTTATGGTCCTTACATTAAGAGCGGAAAAGTAAATGTGTCTTTACCAGAAGGCACAACTCCAGACACGGTGACCTTGGAACAAGCTGTGGCTTTGATCAATGAAAAGGGCGGCACAATGAAGAAGGCCAAAGGCAAAGGGGCCGCAAAAAAAGCGGCGGCACCGAAAGCTGATAAAGCCGCTGCAAAGGCAGCCCCAAAGAAGGCTTTGAAAAAGGCGACGTCCGCGCAGGAAAAGGCCGCGGCTTTGGGTGTCAAAAAAGTAGTCACTCGCAAGGCAAAAAAGTAATTTGTTCATCCCCCTTTTCCGAAGGGGGATTCTTTGCTAAGTTTGCTCAATATAAATTTAATTGGAGCAAATATGAGCGACAGTCCCATCAAAAAGGGACAATTGGAATTAGGAATAGGGCGAGCGCCAGAGAAAGATCGAAACTTTCATCTTGGGGGTCGCAGTTTCTATTTTTTTGATTTCGATGACAACATCGCTTTCCTTACGACTCCTCTAATTCTGTTTCGTAAAGGTGATCGCCAAGAGGTGCAAATTTCTAGTGGTGATTTCGCCAAGTATCACCAGTCTATTGGTAAAACCGGTTTGTATGCTGATTACGAATTAGACTTCTGCGATCACACCGGCACTTTCCGAAACTTCCGCGATGTGCACATTGATGAAGTTGAAAAGCTTCAGGGTAAAAAGCAAATCTTCGTGCAAGACGTAGCTTCCGCTTTGGGCTTTCCTGACTTTCATTGGAAGGGGCCTTCCTGGGAGTGTTTCTATCACGCCGCATTTAATCAGCGCCCTTTATCTGTGATCACTGCGCGCGGCCATCACCCGGAAACTTTAAAAGAAGGCATCCGCGTTTTTGTACGCAATAAGTTATTACCTTTAGAGCCGAACTATCTCAGCGTTTACCCTGTGAGTCACAAGCAGACCCGCATTGATTTGGGGGACCATGCGTTCACCGAAGGCACAGCGGAGTTAAAACAGCGCGCCATCCGTGCAAGTGTGGAAAAAGCCATTGAAGTCTATGGGTATAACGCTCACCACCGTTTCGGCATGTCTGACGATGACCCGAAAAACATCCAACTTATCGTGGAAGAAATGACTCGACTTAAGGCGAGGTTCCCAGAGATGTCTTTCTTTATGATCGAGACTCAGCACGGTACCTTCGTCAAACATGAGGTTCACTTAAATGGCCTGCGTGGTGAAAAGCTCGACACTCTGTCGCAACTTCCTCTGTTCGAAGAAGATCGACGAAAGTCTTAAGCGTCCTTGAAAGTCCTAATTTGTGACGAGCCTCAATAAATGAATGCTCTCTTTTGATTCTTTGATAAGCTGTTGAAATCAGTAAGGGGATCATCATGCGTTCAATCTCGAAAGG
>CAMLMF010000444.1 GCA_946480995.1 uncultured Bdellovibrio sp.
CGGTCCGCGCGTCGAACGTCATTCTCTGCACCAATGCGTACACGGACAACCTATGGCCGGGCTTACGCAGGACAGTGATTCCGGTTCGTACGGTGCAGTTCACCACCAAGCCGCTGTCAGACAATCTGCTCAAGACCAAACAGGCCTTGTTTTTCACCTGACAGTTCAAGACCGGTGATGGTTTTTCCGCCACCAAAAGACACGTCGTTGATTTGTTGTGGGCGAATGACTTCCACCCCTTTTGAACTCAACCATTGCAAAGATTTTTCTAAACCATTGCGCGTCGCCTGACGAACCAGGAAGGAAGAAAATAATGGCACAGCTTCCCCTGCCACCGCACCTTGGGCGTTGGAGTGATACGTTGTCCCCGCCCACTGATGGGCAAAATGCAAAAGCCAGCTTTGGTCAAAAGTAAAAGAGTCTAAACTTTTATAAATAGCTCGCGCATTTTTTTGTCCCGAGCCACCCAATAAAAAATCTTTCACGTGCGGATTCAAAGACGCTTTTTCGATTTTAAATTTTGTCGTGGGACCTTTGAATTCAAACGGACCATCTTTCAACCACAACGTGAAACCATTTGGCACTTCATCGTAAGGGTCGTCATGATAAAGACGCTCCATTTGCGATTCAGAAATTCTTTCGTTACGGAAAAAACCAAAAGGACCTTCAACGTCTTCTGAAGGCCACACGCCTAACTTTGTCGAAACATCCACCAACGTGGTTTTGATACCTTCCTGAGCAAGAGCCGCCGCCAACCAATGGCCACGTCCAAATGCAGAAACCAAGATGACTGGGTTGCCCAACTCCATGGTTATTTTTCTCCTCTTCAAAGAAAGGTCTAACTTGAAGTAATAATTAGAAAATCAGGCGCCCGCAAAGTCAAAGCCGCGCACCGCATCTAAAGGCCTTGAGAGGGCTTTTTCTTGTGCTTCACAAAAGCTCCTCTTAGACTCTTACCACGAGGTGCCCTATGAGATTTTTACTGACTTTATCATTTCTTCTCTTTGGTTCTGCGTCCTTTGCGCAAACTCCGAGCAATTTCTTTGAACTTTCAGCCACCACCTTGCAAGGTAAGAAGATCAATTTTTCAAGCTATCGCGGCAAAGTGGTCCTTGTGGTTAACACAGCCTCCCAATGTGGCTTCACACCGCAACTCAAGGGCCTTGAAGAATTGTACAAAAAATACGCAGATCGTGGATTCATCGTCTTAGCCTTCCCTTCAAACGACTTTAAGCAAGAGAAAGAAGACGGCCAAAACATTCAGAAATTTGCTGAAAAAGAATATGGCTGCACCTTTCCTCTGTTTGAAAAAGCGCCGGTCAAGGGGCCTGACAAACAACCCGTTTACCAATTCCTGACGCAAAAAAAACCAGGCCTGCTGTTTAACGATGTGGCGTGGAATTTCGAAAAGTTTCTGATCAATCGCAAGGGCGAGGTCGTGGAACGTTGGAGCTCAATCACAAAGCCCACGGCAGAAAATGTCGTGAAGGAAATTGAAAAAGCCCTGGCCGAACCTCTGTAGATGTCTCAGACTGAAACAAGACAGAGGATTCGTAGCGAATTTTGCTAGTTTCTTTTGAAGTTTTAGGCGTTTTTATTCGATAATATTCAGAGGGGGACTCTGTGAAAACCATATCCGGACTTAATCGTGCGATCGCACTGACGTCTTTGCTCGTCATGGGTCTTTTGTTGCCTCATCAGTCCTTGGCACAAAATGAAAAATCATACCTTCTTGCGCAAACAGATCCCGATGAAGCTTACGATCCTTTCACCGATTACAGTGAATTCGACGAAGAATCTGATGAAGAAGCCGATATCAACTTTTTCCGTAACGGCCGCTTTTTCACCTTGGGTCTTGCCGGCGGAACCCGCGGTTTCACCGGAAACTTTGCCGACACTTATGAGTCAGCTCCAGAGTTCGGAATTTTCATTACTTACTTCTTTGATTTGCGCTTAGCAATGAGCATTGGTTTTCAAACCGGTGACCATGCCGTCAAGTTCACCACGAACAGTGGCGCGACCTCTTACACAGGAAACGTGTCCATCACTTCAATGAACTTTAACTTAAAGTATTACATGAACACGCAAAACGTAACCCGTGGTTTAGCGGATTTAAATCCGTACATCCTGGGCGGCGTTGGCCAATTCTATCGCACCTACACGATCGCTGGCCTTGAAGGTTACAGCCGAGATTCGACGATGGGTTTTGATTTAGGCGCGGGCCTAGAGATTCCTTTGATGCGCAAAAAAGCCTTTTTAGGAATTCAAGCCGCTTACCACTATGTGCAATTCGGCGATGAAAACAAATCCATGATCAGCACCGGCGGCGGTCAAGAAAAGCTTGATAAAAATATTACGGGAGACTTTTACAGTTTCTTAGCGATTATCGGAATGAACTTCTAAAGCCACAAGTCGATCATCTGCATGACCAGACCTAAGATGATCACAAACGGAGCCGCCCACTTGAGTGTAAACGACCAATGTGGGTACATCGTATAGCTGACAAATTTATCTTTATCGACAAAGCTCAGCTCTTTTTCTTTTTCTGCGACTCCCCAATTGTACGCCATCAAGATACCCAAAGCGACCATCGGCAAGAACCAGTTGATCAATAAAGAATCCAAAGACTCAATTAAAGATCGACCTAAGACACGCACGTCTTTAAAAATCGAACTTGAAAGGGCTGGCAGGATCGTTAATACCAAGGCGATCACTCCAGAATACCAAGTCGCGCGACCGCGCTCCATTTTTTTCTGAGCATCCACCCAATTCGACACGACGACTTCCAACAAACCAATACTCGCATTCAATGCTGCCATGTAAAGACATGCGAAAAATGCCAAACCAAACAAGTTGCCACCGCGAATGGCCAACAAGTAC
>CAMLMF010000445.1 GCA_946480995.1 uncultured Bdellovibrio sp.
CACAACAACTGAATCCAAGGTCGTTCAGAACATGAGCGACGCCAAAGAAGATTTTATGAATTCTTGGACGAAATACAAAATGAACAACATGTATTTTAATGAGGCCCATAAAAAAGAAACCATTCATAACTTCATCACGTTTTCTGGAATCCAACAGCAGCTTCTGAATTCGTTTGAAATTGAAGAGATGGTGATCGAGAAATTTTTGCGCTCGCTTTACGTACACCACAAGGGCAATGATTTAGATACACCCAGCTTTGAACGCAGCACACGCTATATCAACAGTACGGGATCAAAAGCGATTACAATCCTAAACGTCACGATTGAAACTTGCCAAGATCTGCGCGGAACTTTGCAAGAAAATGATCAGGACTTGTTTGCTGAGCTAAAAAAGCCTTGTGACAAAGCTGTTACGACAAAAGCTGAAATTCTCAAGCTTGGCAAAGATCTGCAAATCAAATTCAAAGCCGAGTAAGGCTACTCAATAAAAAACTTATTGAGTTCCTTCGCTAAGATGATTGCCTAAAACTTTTTGAATTTGCGGCACAAGGTCTTTGTTGCCCGCAACGATTGAATTCTTGTATGGGTTGTAAGCATCACCCCTATAGGTTTGCACCACTCCACCGGCTTCTTCGACTAACAAAATTCCCGCAGCCGCATCCCATGGTTGGATATTGCGCTCCCAATAGCCGTCAAACACACCGCGCGCCACTTGTGCAAGATCGTAAGCCGCAGCCCCAGGCCTGCGCACACCACGACATGTGCGCACCATTTCGCTGAAGATTTTTAATTGTTCTGAAATCACATGTTCATGTTCTGATACGAAACCTGTTGCCAGCAACGCTTTGCTCAGCTCGCTGGTTTTACTCACATGCAAGCGACGACCATTAACGAAAGCCCCTTGGCCACGAATCGCTGTGTAAGTTTCTTTTAAAATTGGCACATCAATCACTGCCAATTGAATTTGCCCATTCACTTCCAAGCCTAAGCTGATGCAAAAAATCGGAAAGCGATGAATGTAATTTGTCGTTCCATCAAGTGGATCTAAAATCCACCGGCCCTCCGGACCGGCCGGATGGGCCTGGACTTTGGCCCCAGGAGCGTTTTGCGCGGCGAAGGTTTCTTCGCCCAGAAAGCCAATCGTCGGAAAATTTTTCTTAAGATGCTCTGCAATGATACGTTCCGATTCTTTGTCGGCTTCACTGACTAGACCGGCTTGAAACTTTTCTTCGATGTGCTCTAAGTTACCGAAATAATTAAGAAGGACCTCACGGCCCAGGCTGACAGCCTTGATAGCCTGACTTAAGACTTGCTTCCAATCTGTTGAATTTCCGCTGATTTCCATGCTTTTACCTTACGGCCAGGACCCGCTGTGTATTGACCAGTTTCGCGACTTAAAGCTAACATGGATAAAGGGTCAAAGGAAGGACCTTAAACAAAGCACTTAGGCGAGTTTAAATTTTATGAGGATTGAAAAAATGAGTTCTAAAACCGATTCGTTCGTGAAACTAGCAATAGTTTTCTTCATTTCATTGCTGTCATTTTCTATCGGTACATTCGTCGGCAAGAAGTACAGTGACAACCAACATGAACTGGCTAATTTAGAACCACAAAAAACAACTCACAAAGCAGAACGCGACGTTGCCTCCGTTGAACATGGTGCAGAAACAAAAACTGGCACGATGACAGACGAAGAAATCGCAAAACTTGCCGAAGAATTTGTTGCCGATGATGCGGCCCCTGTTGCAGACGCCCATGGCGAAGCGGCAGCCAAGGAAGAAGACAGTCACGGTGGCGGTCACCACGCTGAAACGACAGCGGAAGCAAAACACGGCGAAGCCAAAGCGGATGCTCATAAGCCAACACCTGCTAAAAAAGACACGCCTGTAACTAAAACGGAAGAGCCTTCTGCCGCAGCAAAAAGCATTGCCGCTGGCAAAACTCCGACGACAACTACAAACGAAGCTGCTGCACACGGCACAGCTAAAAAAGAAGATCGCGTACCATCGTCTTTACCTAAAGATGTTGCACAATACACAGTAGGCAAATTCACGGTCCAAGTTGCTGCTTACGCTGAAGAGTCTGAGGCACAAAAAATGGCTTCTGAACTTAAAGGCAAAGGTTACAGCGCTTTCTATTTCCCAGCGAATGTAAAAGGTAAAACACATTACCGCGTCAGTGTCGGTCAATTTGCGACACAAAAAGAAGCGCAAACATACCGCGCTGATTTTGCAACGAAGACAAATCTAAGTTCTGCCTTCGTTCAAAAAATTGCTGAATAGTTTTTAGATTTAAATCCATATAAGTGCTAACAAAACCCACGCGAAAACGTGGGTTTTGTTTTTTCCAAGATGGATGACTAAGAATTAAAATGGGAAAAACACGCCTAAGTGTAAAACAAGACTGCCCAGTGGATTGGGAGAAAAATCCGAGGCAAACAAACCGCGCGCCTCTAAACCCGCGACCATACCAAAGCTTTGCAAATGATATTTAAACTGCCCGCCACCAGACAACCCTGTCATTAACTTCGCAGTTCCGACATCAGTGCGAGAGACCCCTGATAGAGTGGTTTCCACGGACTCTTCGTAAGCACCAACACCCGCACCGGCATAGAATGTTAAAAAGTTGTTTTTAGTTAAAGCATAATCCGGAACCACGTGATATCGAGCCCACACTATCACATCCTGATGCGTTCGCTCTAACTGCGAAGAAGCATTGCCCGAAGATTCTGCAAAGCGCGCGTACTCTAACGCTACACTATAGCGGGCTTGACCATAGACCACGGCCAAATTCAATGGCTTGCGATCGATGAACTCTTTATTGGAATCGCATTCAAAACGCATTTCTGGATTAAGCACTAAGGCTTGCACATAGG
>CAMLMF010000446.1 GCA_946480995.1 uncultured Bdellovibrio sp.
CATTTATCACAACCTTGATGACCATGCTTATGCGCGCATGCACCCATCATCAAAGCCGCCACGGAAGCCATAATTACTAATTTTAAGTTCATTTTTTCTCCTCATTATTTGCCAATACAAATAAGCTTAACGAATCCTAAATAAGACACAAGAAAACTTTAAAAACCGGCCTTTATATATGCGCTTCGCGAATAATATTATGCATAAAACATCTTTTGTTTTTGCGGTGAGCCACAGAATTTTCAGTGCAATTAGGTACTTGCCGCATCGCCGCCAGATACCAACGAAGTCCTGACATAATGTTTTGTTGAATTGTGGTCACAACTAGTGGTTATATTAAATCGACTTTCGGAGGGGACCGGAAATGAGATTATTCAGCGCCATGATTCTATTCATGACCTTTGCTTCACAGCATGTACAAGCTGAGACTGCAACGTCCGTTTCTGCCCAAGCTCAACCGATCTACAACGAATACTATACCGTCACAGAAAAAAACTCCGGAACACCGTCGATCTCTGAAGCCAGCGCGGATTTTACTTATGATCTTGGTGTCAGTGAATTTATCCAAGTCGCAAAAAAAGTAATTCTTAATCTGATGCAGTGGACTTTGCACGAAGAACAGCGTCCCACACCCGCGCAAGATTACATGCGCAAACTGCACTTTGGCCGCTGGATCAATGATCCGACCGATGAAACCTGCATGAACACGCGCGCAAAAGTTTTAGTGCGCGACAGTGCTGGCAACGTCACCTTCCGAAATAACAAACAATGCGTGGTCGCGGAAGGCTTGTGGTTAGACAATTACACAGGTCAAGAGTACACGTCTTCGACACAAATCCAGATTGATCATATGGTGCCTTTAAAAAATGCTTATCTCGCAGGCGCCTTTAATTGGGATTACAAAACTCGATGTCTTTATGCAAACTACATGGGCTTAAAAGAACATTTAGTTTCTGCAGAGGCTCGTCAGAACATGGCCAAGGGTGACCGCGGCCCAGAAAAGTATCTGCCACCAGATCTAACATTCCGATGCAACTATATTAAAAACTGGTTGATGGTGAAATTGATCTGGCGCTTGAACATGACAACAGAAGAAGTGCAAGCCATCCACGAAGTCGCGAGCAATTACAATTGTGATCCTGCGACCTTCAAGGTCACACAAAAAGAGCTGGATGAACAACGTCAGTACATCCACGACAATATTGAATTCTGCACAATCAACCGATGATTTTTCCTATCCTCTTTGAGGACGACTATTTTCTTATCGCCGAAAAGCCTTCAGGCTTGCCGTCACAGCCCACTGTCGACAAACGACGCCCGGATTTTTTTACAGGCTTAAAAAAGCAACTCAAAGAAGAACGTGGCACCAATTTCTATCTTGGCCTGCACCACCGCCTGGATCGCGACACTTCGGGTTTGATGATTTTCACAAAAAACAAAGAGGCCAACGAACCGCTGTCTTTGCTATTTAAAAATCACGAAATCCAAAAAACCTATGTCTGCCTGACAAAACTGCATAAGTGTCCCGATCAGTGGGAAGTAAAAAATCATCTCGCAGAAGTGCGCGATCCGGTTTTAAAAAAAATGAAAATGAAATCCGTGCGCTCTGGTGGCGACAAGGCACACACTTTGTTTCGCAAGCTGCAAGTCTTCCCTAAGGGTTTATTGATTGAAGCCAAGCCCCTTAGCGGACGAATGCACCAGATTCGCGTACACCTTGCTGAAAACGGTTTGGGAATTTTTGGCGACGATATTTATCCAGGGCCGAAAAAACCCGCAGCTCCACGCCTTATGTTACACGCGCAGCGCTTAGAGTGGATTCATCCCTTCACTCAACAAAAAATGTCTGTCGAGTGTCCCCTTCCTGAAGACTTTTCGCAGTTTCAAAAACAGTTGATCTAAACGCCCATTTTAGTGGGCGTCGATAACTTTATTGGTTTTCTCTTTGTACCTTAAGAAATACAACGGAATGAACGAGATCGCAAAGATCAGCATCATCGTGAACATCAGCTGATTAAAGCTTAACATAAAGACTTGATTCTGAATGCGCCCGTAAATACTTTTTAACGCTGCTTCGGACCCACTGGCCATACCTAAGCTGTCACTCATTTTCTGAGTAAGCCCTGCAGAAGACGAATAATAGGCCGCTTGTGCGTTTGCGTTCAGCAGCGACACTTTCGTTGATAAGTCCAAATAGTTTTGATGACTGTTTTTAGTCAACAACGTGCCGATCAAAGCAATCCCGACACTGCCGCCCAGCTGACGAGCCAAATTCAACAATCCCGAAACTTGCCCCAACTCCATGCCTTTAAACTGACTTAAGATAGAAGAATTAATCGGCACAAACAAGAAGGCCATACCAAAGCCACGTACAAAGAGCATCCTTAGGATTTCACCCTTGGTCGACAGAGGTGACAAAAGTGTCATCATATACAGACAGACCTCAAGGGACACCAAGCCAATGAAAATCAACCACTTCGGATTCGTGCCTTTAAACATCTGCCGCCCCACAAAGGGCATCAGCAGCGCTGTTAATAACGACCCGGGAATAAAAAGCATGCCCGTCTGGGTGGCATCAAAGTGCAAAGTTCTGGCGACGTAAATGGGTAAAACAAACACCACGCCATACAAAAAGAATCCCACCATACCCATTAATGCCACGCCATTGGTCACTAAGGGCTTTAAGAACAAACGCACATCGATGATCGGATTTTTTACGCGCAACTCCCACCATACAAACAATGGCAAACAGACCGTTGCGATGAGGGTATTAAAAAGAATCCAGCGTGATGCAAACCAGTCTTCCGACTCTCCACGCTCTAGCACATATTGCAAACAACCGAT
>CAMLMF010000447.1 GCA_946480995.1 uncultured Bdellovibrio sp.
GACCATGCTGCCCATAAAGTGTTCCCTTCAATCCGTTTTGCGACCTTTACGATCGATGACTGCGAATCATCCAAGCCGCTTTTTCGTGGAACTGAATTAGATCTTCATACAAAACCACAGCACTTGTTTCTTCAGCGTCTTCGGCGTCCTCTCGGCGTGCTTTTAAGGCAATCGCCATATTGGTGTGGTCTTGACTTAAGGTTTCAATCATTTGGTGGCTGCTGGCTTTATCCCCAGAGGCTTCTTGAATGGATGAGAGTTCTTTAAACTCTTTAAAAGAACCCGGAGCTTTTTCTTTCAGCGCTCTGACGACCTCTGCAGAGCGGTCAACGAAACCCGCTAACTGCTGGTATTGCTCTTCGAAAAGTTTGTGCAAAGAAAAGAAAAGGGGCCCTTCGACATTCCAATGATAATTTTGTGTTTTTAACTGCAAAAAATATTCATCGGCCAAGGTCTTTTTCATGTTCACGACGGCACTGGCAGTATCGGTTGATTCCGATTTGACGGCATTCAAGGCGCGAGTGGCCTGCGCTGATTCTTTTGAGTGTTGACTGGTTGTTCCCATAAAGGACCTCCTGTTGGTTGTTATTAGGATATAACAGAAGGTCGCAGAGTGAATATTTGTCTTTTTCAATGTCTAGTATAGATAATATCTATAATTACATCTGAGAAATAAATGAAAGCTATTTGAGAGCTATTTGATTTGTCCTAGGGGATTGTCGATTTTCAGCTGGTTTTTATGACGAGTAGGGCTGACTCCGTCGGGGAGGTTTCTCTTTATGTTTTCAATAAGAGCTTTTAAAAGGGCTTTGCGCTGAAAGTGCGGTCCATGAATGAGACTGACTTCGCGAGTGGGTACGGGGTCTGAAAAGGGCCGTAAACGCCTCTTGTCCGCCACGTCATAGGTTGCCAGCCACGGTAAGAGCGTAAAACTTTCGCCTTGGTCGACCAATTTTTTAAGGGTTTCTAAGCTGCCACTTTCAAAGCTAAAAGTTTTGTCTGATGACAAAATCTGTTTGCGACTGCGGCACAAAGAAAGACTTTGTGCGCGAAAACAGTGACCTTCATTGAGCAGTAAAACATCATCGGCGGAAAGATCTTTTTCATCGATAGATTTTTTATTTAAAAGGGCATGCCCTTTGGAAAAATAGGCTAAAAAGGGTTCATAAAATAAAACGTGATTGGCGATATTAAGGTCATCAATAGGTGTGACCACGATACCCAAATCCAGACTGTGGGAACGAATTTTTTCGACCATCACTTCTGTTTGTAGCTCTTCAAACGTCAAATGCAAATTCTTATGGACGTCTTTCATTTTTTTTAAAAACAAGGGCAGTAAATAGGGCGCCAGCGTCGGAATAATTCCGATGCGCAACTCGCCCCGCATCGAACCTTTGCCGTCATCGACGATTTCTTTTAAGTGTTGGGATCCTTTGACCACGAGGCGGGCTTGCGCCAAGATTTCTTCGCCAATCGACGTTGCGCGAATCGGTTGTTTCGTACGATCAAAAAGAATGACACCTAATTCATCTTCAAGCTTTTGAATTTGCATACTCAGTGTGGGCTGAGTGACATGGCATTGGCGTGCTGCCTGGCTAAAACTTCCGGTGTCGGCGACAGCTAAGATGTATTCAAGTTGTGTGAGTGTCATGAAGCAAGCATGCCGGAAAGCGAAGATGAAGGCAAGGGCTCTGCTTTTTTTGGCAGAGCCCCTAGCTTTGAGTGAGCAGGGCCGTGGATTAAGCTCTAAAAGCGTCCTTCGGTTTGCGATCCCGATTGGCGGGCTTTTTTGGTTTAAGCTCGAGCACACGTTCTTTCTTTTTTTCGACAGTATCTTCAGGCACTTCCTCGGGTTCATCATAAAGGTGATACCGCGAAGCGATTTCCGAAAATCTTTCGCTGGCATCTTCGATGGCCATGCCGACTTTATTTTCTAAAAGATCGACGATGGATTGGACATTGCCGCGAGTCCTGTCGACATCTCTTTCCGTAAGCTCGTGCCATTTGCTTAACAGCTCTTGCTTCACTTCGCGCCATTTATTACCTGGAATATGCGTTGCCATACTTTACTCCGTTTCAATAACCATATCGATACGACGATTTTCAGCCCGTCCGCGAGCTGTGTTATTGTCGCTGATTGGTTTGTCTGGTCCCATCCCTACAGCTTCAACTTGTCCTTTAGCGACAGTGCCGCTTTTTACTAAGTAATTTTCAACAGCTTGGGCGCGTTGTTCAGACAAAGTCGTATTGCGATCCGCGCTGCCCGTGGCATCAGTGTGGCCCTCAATCGTAATTTTTGACGCCGATAAAGTTCCTAAAGCCGCATCGACTTTTTTTAGCAGAGCCTGGTTTTTAGGTCCTAAAGTGGCTTGGTTGCTAGGGAACTGTAAGCCTTTAAGGCGCACCATAAGTTTGCCGGACTCTGTGTAAACTTCCGCTTCATTGGGTTTAAATTGTTTACGCAGTTCGGTGGCTTTTTTGTTTAGCTCTGCAACCTTTTCAAGATCTTTTTGGCGGGCAGCCAGCTCTTGTTTTTCCTGAGATATCAGACCGACTTCTTCTTGAGTTTGTTGCAAGTTCGTCTGTGACTGTTGCAGTTGTTGCTCAGTTGAAGAGTATTCATCTTTCAAATCGGTGATCGTGCGCTGTTGTTTTTCAGTGGTTAAGACCAAGTCCTCTGAATTGCCGGCATTCACTTTGCGAGTCACGGCTGTCAAATGCAAAGATTCCCGTGTGGCTTCGGCGGAAGCTTGTGCGATCGCGGCATCATTGCGAGGATTTGAATATATCAGACGTTCGGCGTTTTGATATTTTAAGCCCGCAAGCGCCCATGTTTTTGGGGCT
>CAMLMF010000448.1 GCA_946480995.1 uncultured Bdellovibrio sp.
ACACGCAACGTATGGGGGGCCCCAATTCCGATTCCGGCTACACCAATGGTGTGCGCTTTTCATATATCTTTGCGGAAGACAAAGTCCCCGAATGGATTCCCAGATTGGCCGAGGGGTCCGACAGACTCAAAAAAGAATTTCAAAAATCGACAACGAACTTTGGCATTTCTTTAGCGCAACAAATTTTTACGCCCTTAAACACCGACAAAGCAGAGTTTATTCCCGACGACCGACCTTACGCCGGCTGGTTGTATCTGGGACTCACTGCCAATTTTAAAACGCCTACCCACAGTCATTCATTGGAACTAGATATCGGCGTCGTCGGCCCGGAAGCTATGGGCGAGACCACGCAAAATGGCTATCATCGTCTAATCCAAATCCCGGATGCCAATGGTTGGGCCCATCAATTATCAACTGAGCCCACCTTGCAAATGTCTTATTCGCAAAAGATCCGCTTCTTAGAGTTAAAAACAGCGACAGAGAGAACCTTCGACGTCATTCCCTATTTTGGTGCAAACTTTGGTAATGTTTTAATCGCAGCCCACACTGGAATTATGGTGCGCGGGGGTTTGCGCCTGCCGGATGATTTTGGTCCTTCGCGCCTTTCATCGGCCAATGACGATGTGATCGTAAATAACAAATCCTTACTGTCCTTGGATAATTGGCGCCTTTATGGGTTTGCGGGCATTCGTGGTAACGGCATTGCTCGTAATATCTTTTTAGACGGCAACACCTTTCGCGACAGTCATCGCGTAAAAAAATATCCGTTCACCGTAGAAACGGAGTTTGGCTATGCTGTGCAAGTGTCGCACTGGAGTTATGCTTGGCGCTTTGTGACCATTTCGCCCGAATTCGAACAGCGCAGTGAATTTAGCAGCTATGCTTCGATGTCTTTTTCTTATTTCAGAGATTTTTGATTTACGTAGTACGAGGCTTAATAAAATCTTCGCGCAGCCTTTCGTAATACAGAATTTCTTCCTCTGTAAAACCGGCTTTCATTCGCAGCTCTTTATTTAATGGCTCGACCCTTTTAGGCAATCTTTGGCGCAAAGAATCCATGCGGGCGGGAAAATCCACCGCGGCATCGATTTTTTCATTGCGACAGATTTCACGGTACCACCGTGAACCGAAATCCACGTGACCGATTTCTTCGAAATTAATTTGCTTTACAATTTTTTGAATGGACTCTTTACCCGTTGTCCCTTCCAGACGACGAATCAAAGTGTCCCCAGCATCCAGACCGCTGCCTTCAAGATACCGATGCACTATCAAGATACGATCTAACAAAGTGTCTTCCACCGCGACCGCCCGCCATAAAGCCATGTGCACGGGCCAATCTCCCCACTTAAAACCAAGCTCTGAGATGCCTTCAATACACATGCGCAAATGTTGCGCTTCGGACACCGTCACAGCCATTAATTCTTCGCGAAAACCTGGGGGTGCGTCGGGATACTCCACCAAGGTTCTAAGCCCCAACTCCATGGCTTGCAGCTCGATGCTTGCTAAGTCATGCAGCATGCGCGCTTGACCTTCAACGGTCGAAAACCCCTTTTTAGGCGGATGAAATTTAGGGTGCAAAACCTCCACATCCCTTGCTGGTTCTTCGGGCACAAGAAAGGGCTGCGTCAATTTCAGCGCATTTTCGCAGGACTTTTCGATGTTTTGAATCTTATCCCAGATGTCGGAGGTGGAAAAACTGAACATAAAGCCTTTTACATCGTGCTCCTTTTGTTGCCAAATATTTCCTAATTTGCTGCAATAACTCCCTGACACAAAGGGAGCCCCAGATGGGAAAATCATGGAAAACGGCCGGGAAAATTGAAAAATCCCAGCAAAAAGGTCAAATCTTCACCAAACTTGCGCGCGAGATCGCGGTCTCTGCAAAAGCTGGTGGTCCTGACCCCGCGGCCAACTCCCGTTTGCGCTTAGCGATTGAAGCGGCAAAAAAAGTATCTTGCCCGAATGATACGATTGAACGCGCCATTAAAAAAGGTGCGGGTCTTTTAGATGACGGCAAGATCATCGAAGAAATCACATACGAAGGCTACGGTCCCCACGGAGTGGGCGTGATCGTAGAATGCCAAACAGATAACAAACACAGAACAGCACCTGACATGCGCCATGCCTTCAAATCACACGAAGGCAATATGGGTGAGGTCGGATCTGTCGCATGGATGTTTGAGCGCGTGGGTCTTATTGAAGGCACTAAAGATGGCAAATTCGATCCAGACGAAGAGGCTATCGAAGCTGGTGCCAACGAAGTCTCCCCAGGCGAAGAGGGCGCTTTCGAATTTTTCACAAATGCTGACGATCTAGATGCTGTTCGCGATGCTTTAACAAAACGCGGATGGAAAGTGACAACCAGCGAATTGTCCTACAAAGCTAAAAACATCACAGAGCTAAATGAAGCTCAAACAAAAGAAGTCCAAGAATTCCTAAGCTATTTGGAAGACATGGACGACACACATCGCGTGCACGCGACGATCTAAAAAGAATCCCTGTCCTCAAGTGCTTTGCACTTGGGGACACCTATTTGCGAAACAGCATAAGACAAAAATCCTGACTTCGTTCTTAACAGCAAAGCTCTTGCACTTTTACACAACTAAAACGCTTCCCGACCGTGGTAACATGGAAAAGTAAAGAGGAGGTTATTATGAAGCTGTTTCTAATAACTCTTGTTGTGGTTATACTTCCGCAGATCACACGATCAGCTCCTGCTCCAAATACCACGATGACCGGAAGCACCTCTCAACAGGAGTCCACTAATAAAACAGAAATACAACGTCGCGAACGAGGCCCCTCACCAATTCCCTGCCCGGTAGCTCCACAAGCTCG
>CAMLMF010000449.1 GCA_946480995.1 uncultured Bdellovibrio sp.
AAAAACAGTTAGAAAAGAAAATTAAGTCAGGCGCCTCTGCCGAAGAGATCGGCAAAGCCAAAGCCCGCGTGCAAGTCGACCGCACGGAAAGCAATCGTCAAGATTACTTGAAAAAGGCCAAAGAAGAATTGAAAACGCAAGAATAGCCCCGCACGATAAACCCAGCCAACCTGGAGGTTCCTATGTCAGCAACTCATATGAAAGTTCATACGCAAGGCAGTTACGCAAATCCCGTGCTGCTTTTTCTGCACGCGTTTCCGTTTTCAGCCGAAATGTGGCGCGATCAAATGAATTTATTTTCAGAAAAGTTTTACTGCGTAGCACCTGATCTTCCAGGTTTTGGCACCAGCACCTTGCCCGAACACGCGATGACTTTCGAGGGCTATGTCGATGCCGTACTAGACTACCTTCAAGAACAAAAAATTGAAAAAGCCATGTGGTGTGGCTTATCGATGGGCGGTTATATGGCGTTACGCATGTACGAGCGCGCGCCAGAACAATGTCGTGGCTTAATTCTTTGCGATACCAAAGCTAGTGCGGATGGCAATGAGGCGAAGGTCAAACGCTGGGACTCCATTAAGCTTTTACAAAAAAGTCAGCAAGAGTTTAATCAAGCGCAGTGGAAGGCCTTGATCGGCGAAAGCTCCCAGGGAAATACGGATTTAAAAACACGCTTTCAAGAAATCGTTTCCAGCGTTTCTGCACAAGGCGTGGCACAAGGACTGGTGGCCTTAGCAACTCGAACCGACAGCACAGAGTCACTTGCCAAGATCTCGGTACCGACATTAATCCTGGTCGGTGAAGAAGATAAAGTAACCCCGGTCAAAGACGCTGAAGTTTTACATAAAGGTATCACGGGCAGCAAAATGAAGGTGATCGAAAAAACGGGACACCTAAGTAACTTAGAAAGTCCCAAAAGATTTAACAACCACCTGTCAGACTTTTTATTCTCCCTTAATTAGCCCGCGCAGCATGACAAATGTAACCAACATTGATACAAAATTCGAAAAAGGAGCTTTCATGCTTTATGATTTAACGATTCCTCTTTTCACGAAGACTTTGCACAACCTAACACACATGTTGGAAAAGGCTGCGACCTATGCCGAAACGAAGAAGTTTGATACGTCGGTATTGATGCAATCGCGTTTAGCCCCTGATCAATTTAATTTCATCCGCCAAGTGCAAATCGCCTGTGACACAGCGAAATTGGGTGCGGCCCGTTTGACGGGAAAAGAAGCTCCAACACACGATGATAAAGAGCAAACTTTGGCCGAGATCAAAACGCGCATTCATGAAACCATTGCGTTTTTAAATACGATCACCGCCAAAGATTTCGAAGGTGCGGCAGACAGAAAAATTACTCAACCACGTTGGGAAGGAAAGTACCTTATGGGGAATGATTACGTGAATCATCATGCGATTCCAAATTTCTATTTCCACATTACGACGGCTTATTCGATCCTACGTCACAATGGTGTGGACCTTGGTAAGAAAGATTATCTTGGCGAGATCCCGTACAAAAAATAGTCTCAGAATTGAAACGTAAACTATAAAGCCGAAGACTCATTCTTCGGCTTTTTTATTTGAAATGCGGGCTCACCCCATTCGGGACTGTTATCTTCACCGTTACATTCCATCAATTCGTAATACGACGAATAGCCAACTCGGATGTTTTTGCTTTTCTCTAGTTCTGGTAAAAGTCCCACGGGCCAACGGAACGAAATCACGTTATCAGTGATGTCGACTGCAATGTGCGCGGAAGACCGTAAGTCTGAATCAAAGGCACAATTGGTTTCGTGGCAGTTCTGTAAACGAATTCTTTCTTTGGGCACCGTGAATGGGGGCACCACACCGGCATCTACAGAATAAAATACTTTATAGTTTGCCAACAGATCAGGCCAAGTGACGGATTGAGAAAGGGACGGCTGATAGCCTCGCGCACCGTCGTGATTTAGATCCAACCAAAAGTAATATTCTTTATATCCTTCATCGGGGTTGATCGGTTGTGACATTGCCATCTCAACAACGTAATCCGAATTTTCCCGGCGCAAAGATGTGCTGACAATGTCGCTTGGCTGGTGCTGACAAACCTCCGGCAGGTTTAACTGGACATCCCCTTCGGCGTCGTTTTGCACGATGGTTTCAGCAAAAGACGTGGCCGAAAAAAGCACTTGTAGAATCATTAAAATTTTAAACACAGATTGAATCATTTACGCACCCTCTAGTTACGTGATTTTTCATCCGCGCAAATGCAGTGCAATTCGCTGACCGGGCTCTGGAAAGCGTAAAATCTCGATAAACAAGAAGGATATGTAAGATATGCAAGAGCAGGACGCGAAAAGCGCCCTACTTTAAGTTTGGCAAAGTGTCGTAGGTCTCTAACGTCTTGGGATTAATCAAGGTCGTAGGATTCTTATAAATACGTGACGTCTTATAAAGCAAACGCAAGGCTTTCCACTTCGGCATCGACTGGTAAGTCTCTGGGAACATCTTCTTAGCTTCATAGTGGACTTTTTTAGTATAGGCACCACTCATGCGTGGGAAGATGTGATGTTCAACGTGATAACCAAAGTTCAAGTGGAAGAAATCCAAAATCGGGTTGGTTGTCACTGTTAAGGAATTCACCAGCGGATCATTGACCTTGGTTAAAGGCGAAATATTGTGATTGGTCGAGATGTAACTCATGATCGTGTAGTTCTGAATCAAGAATGGAATCACAATCAAGTACAAGGGCGCAAGGCTGCCAACAAAAACGATGTAAGAAGTCACCAGCAAGACTTGGAACGCGAATTCCCAGGTCACGCGTTTGTGATTCATTTCTTCCCACATTTTATT